>OMQO01000252.1 GCA_900313275.1 uncultured Bacteroidales bacterium | reverse complement strand
AGGCGATAGGCGAGGCAGTCATCGGTTCCGTTTCCAAGGCCTATGAGACCAAGGAAGCTCTGGCTGAAGGTGCTGATGAATTTGACATGGTAATCAACGTTCCTAAAGACTTCAGCGAACTGGAACTTTCCAATGGCTACAAAATAAGGAGAGCGGCCATCGATTTCAATGTTCCGCTCTTCACTAACGCGCGTCTCGCTACAGCTTTCATCCGCTCGTTCTGCAATATGTCCCTGGACGAAGTCCAGATCAAATCCTGGGACCAGTATTAATCCTTCTTTTCCCGGGCTTCCAACCTGAGTTTCAGCTCCGTGACGTATTTGAATATGTGATAATCCGCCACGGTGCATCTCATGTCTCTCAGGAAAAACAACCGATCATCATGAGTGGGGCGGTCATAATACACATCACCTTTTTTATCCTTCTCCTTATGCTCCATGTAGGATTTGAGCGTGTAATGATTGATCTGGATAGGGATTGTCATGGTTTTCCGCTTCAGATACCAGCTCCTATACAATGTATGGCCGAAAGCATCGACTGGAGGAACCGGTTTGCCATTAGAAACAGTCCAAAGGCAATGGAACATGGACTTGTTCTTCTCAGAGCCGAACAAGTAATCGAAGTTTGAATTGAAAAAGCATTTCCCCTTCGTGTACAATTTTTCCGAGGCAACCACAAAGTCTTCAGTAACAAGGCGTTTCGTGTCTCTGTTGATCATGCCTCCTGAACCGAAAAACCTCCAGTAAACCAGCACGGAGGGCCTATTGGAGAAACGGTCCAGGAATGTGACCAAAGATTCTTCAGCGACGGGGACGAGGAATTCATCAACATCAATAAAACCGATCCAGTCACTCTCACTTTGGAACCGCCTGATGCAGTCTTCATACCCTTCGACTTGAGAATGCTCTTTCGGCCATGGGATCAGCGTGACCAATCCTTCATCCAGATATCTCTTGATCACACTTTCATATCCGTCGGAAGAGTTATTGTCATACATGTAAAAATGATCCACACCGACCATCAAGTGGTACTCAAGCCACTCTCGGAGGTACAGCGCCTCATCCTTGAACATAATGCAAAGAGAGACATGATACTTTCTCTTCTCGTCTTGTTTCGGCTTGGCGTGTCTGATAAGCCAAGATGTGCGAATGTCCTTGCGGAAAGAGGCGAAACGCTCCCGGAGACCCATTTTAATGGGGCGGAAATAAGTGAAATTATTATTTCCTTTCACTGTTTTGCCTCTCAGCGGACAGTTCATGGCTTGGGGTGTGATTAATAGGAGTCGTAGAACTTGGCGTCACGTGGCGAAACCTTATTCATGTTGTCCAAAAGCTCCTCGTTGGTTTTGTATTCGTCCATCAACTGAAGCATGAAATTCATCGCCTCAGTGGGATTCATGTCGGCCAGAAGCTTACGGAGTATCCATATCCTGTTGGCGACATCGCGGCTGTACAGCAAGTCGTCACGCCTTGTACTTGAGAGCACCACATTGACGGCGGGGAATATACGCCTGTTGGCCAAGGTCCTGTCAAGTTGGAGCTCCATGTTACCGGTACCCTTGAATTCCTCAAAGATAACGTCATCCATCTTGGAACCAGTCTCCGTCAAAGCGGTAGCGAGAATAGTCAGGGATCCGCCTCCTTCGATGTTGCGGGCAGCTCCGAAGAATCTCTTAGGTTTCTGGAGGGCATTGGCGTCCACACCACCGGTAAGTACCTTGCCAGAAGCAGGTTGTACGGTGTTATAAGCCCTTGCGAGCCTCGTGATGGAATCCAGCAATATGACGACATCATGACCGCACTCGACAAGTCTGCGGGCCTTCTCCAAAACCATATTGGCGACTTTGACATGCCTCTCGGCAGGCTCATCGAAGGTGGAGGCGACGACCTCCGCCTTGACGCTGCGGCTCATGTCAGTGACCTCCTCAGGACGCTCGTCAATCAGAAGCACTATCTCATAAACCTCAGGATGATTGTCTGCGATCGCGTTAGCTATAGACTTGAGCAGCATTGTCTTACCAGTCTTCGGCTGGGAGACGATAAGACCTCTCTGGCCCTTTCCGATAGGAGTGAACATGTCCACAATCCGGCAAGACACATCATTTTGGTGGCCATGGCCGAGAAGGTTGAATTTCTCATCAGGGAAGAGGGGAGTCAGGAAGTCGAAAGGCACCCGGTCGCGGATATAATCCGGTGTACGGCCGTTGATGTATTTTATCCTTACAAGAGGGAAATATTTGTCACCTTCTTTCGGAGGACGTATTTCGCCTGTGACCGTGTCTCCGGACTTTAAGGCGTTGCTCTTTATTTGGTTCTGGCTGACATAAATGTCGTCAGGAGAGTTCAGGTAATTATAATCAGAAGAGCGAAGGAATCCGTAACCGTCGGGCATGATCTCAAGGACTCCAGTGGCCTCCACAGTGCCCTCAAACTCGATTACAGGGGGCTTCGGCTTAGGTTGGTTCTGATTATTATTGCCCTGGCCTGGCTGGAACTTTTGCGGATTTTGTCCGCCTTGTTGCTGTCCTTGCTGCCCTTGCTGGAATTTATTTTTCTGTTTCTTCCCGAATCGGGGCTCTTCCTGAGCGGCGGGATCGTCTTTAAGGTCATCAAAAAGCTGGTGGATGAACTCCTTTCCATCAACGGGTTTCGCTTCAACAGGCTTGGGAGCCACTTTCGGAGCCTCAGCGTCAGGATTGGGATTTGTGGCTTTATCGCCAGCATCCGGAATAACCTGTTCTGTAGGCTTTGACTTAGGCTTGCGGCCGCGCTTGGATGCCTGTTTAGGAGCCGGGGTCTCAGCGGGAGCGGCATCGGGGGCCTGAACCTGCTCTTTGGGCTCTTCCACGACCGCAGCGGGCTGCTGGGAGGCGGACTTTGGCTTCCTGCCACGCTTGGCCTTAGGCTTCTCCTCTGCTTTGGGTTCCGCTGTGGCCTGAACCGGCTCTGACGGGGCAGGAGAGGGCTTAGGTGCCTCAGTGGCCTGCTCTTTCTTTTGTTGAGCATCCTGC
>OMQO01000297.1 GCA_900313275.1 uncultured Bacteroidales bacterium | reverse complement strand
ACTGAGAGCAAGGTTGTGGCAAGGCTCAAAGAGAGGGGCTTGTCAAAAGAGGATTTGACCCGTGAGGAATTCCTTAAATATGCTTGGGAATGGAAAGAGGAGCATGGAGGAATAATACTTAAGCAACTCCGTAAGCTCGGAGCCTCCTGTGACTGGGACCGCACTCGTTTCACAATGGAGCCGGCGCTGTCTGACGCTGTAATCTCTACCTTCTGCTATTTTTATAAGAAAGGCTTGATTTACAGAGGAGTCAGGATGGTGAACTGGGATCCGGTCGCCCTTACCGCGATAAGTGATGACGAGGTTATCCATAAAGACACCAAGAGCCATTTCTATCACCTCAGGTATCATATTTCCGACGGACACGGCAATCCGACAGACGATTACCTCGTGATCGCTACTACTCGTCCTGAGACCATCATGGCGGATTCGGCGATTTGCGTCAATCCGGCTGATGAGCGTTACCATTGGCTTAAGGGCAAGAAGGTTCTGATTCCTCTGATCGGCAGGGAGATCCCCGTCATTGAGGACAGCTATGTCGAGATGGATTTCGGTACGGGATGTCTCAAGGTCACTCCCGCTCACGATGCTCATGACTATGAGATAGGCCTGCGCCATAACCTGCCTATAATCAATATCATAGACGATCATGGAAGACTGACTGAAGAGGCTGTCATCCTAGTGGGCGAGGACCGTTTCGTCGCCAGGAAGAAGATCGTCGGGATGCTCGAGGAGGCCGGAAATCTGGAGAAGGTCGAGGAATACATTTCCCCGGTGGGATATTCAGAGAGGACTGACGCAGTCATAGAGCCGAAACTTTCCGCGCAGTGGTTCCTCAAGATGGAAGCGCTAGCCGCTATGGCCCTTGATAGTGTCGAGTCCGGCAAGATAAAGTTCATTCCGGACAAGTACCGCAACATTTATCGTCACTGGATGGAGAATGCCCGTGATTGGTGCATCTCTCGCCAGCTTTGGTGGGGGCAAAGGATTCCTGCTTACTATCTGCCTGATGGACAGGTAGTTGTCGAGGAAACGCCGGAAAAGGCTCTCGAGGCGGCCAGAAAGATCAATCCTGCGCTCACAGCGGCGGATATCAGACAAGACGAGGATGTGCTTGACACTTGGTTCTCCAGCTGGCTGTGGCCAATCTCGGTTTTTGACCCTGAGATGCCCGGTCATCCTGACCATAAGCCCAACAAGGATCTCGCTTATTATTATCCGACAAGCGATCTTGTGACTGCCCCTGACATCATTTTCTTCTGGGTCGCCAGAATGATAATGGCGGGAGGTGAGTTCATGAAGGACATTCCGTTCAGCAATGTGTATTTCACGGGTATAGTACGTGACAAGCTTGGCAGGAAGATGAGCAAGACTCTTGGAAACTCTCCTGACCCGCTTGAACTCATCAAGCAGTACGGCGCTGACGCTGTAAGAATCGGAATGTTGCTATGCTCTTCGGCTGGCAATGACATATTCTACGATGAATCTCAGGTCCAGCAGGGACGGAATTTCTGCAATAAGATATGGAATTCCTTTCGGTTAGTTCAGGGTTGGGAAGTTGATGAATCACTTGAACAAAGTGAGGTCAATGCGCTGTCAGTCAAATGGTTCGAAAATAAGCTAAACCAGACCGTGGCACAGGTGGATGAGTACTATTCCAAGTTCAGGATCTCCGATGCCTTGATGGCTATCTACAAGTTGTTCTGGGATGACTATTGCTCATGGTATCTGGAGGCTATCAAACCAGCGTTCGGAAAGCCTGTTGATAAAGCCACAATGGAGGCGACTGAGGTTTTCCTTGAGAAGTTGCTGAAGCTTATCCACCCTGTGATGCCTTTCATCAGCGAAGAGTTGTGGCAGTCTCTCGCTACCAGGGCGGAGGATGAGACCATTATGAACCAGCCCACTCCTGTAGCCGGAGCCGTGGATCCTAAAGTCATCTCCGATTTTGAGACTGCCAAAGAAGTCGCCGGAGGAGTCCGTGGTATCAGGCAGCAAAAGAACATACCGCCGAAAGAAGCTCTTAATCTTAAGGTGAAAGGTGACTTCCCCATGGAGATGATACCCGTGGTTTCGAAATTAGCCAATGTGTCATCCGTTGATAAGGTTGAAGAGTTCGGTGGCAACGGAATATCCTTCATGGTCGGCACTGTTGAGATCTTTGTTCCTCTTGGAGGTTTGGTTGATGCTGGCGAAGAGATCGCGA
>OMQO01000007.1 GCA_900313275.1 uncultured Bacteroidales bacterium | reverse complement strand
TGTCGAAAGTAGATGATATGCCAGATTTTGTCACTCATGTGGTGGAAGTGGAAAATATGGTCGTCAAACCGAAGAGAACACTTGAACGATGGCAAGCTTCCTTTAAGCCTTGGGCAGAAAAGGTGATTGACGAACAAACGGAAAATAATATCCTGACTTTGCCTTACTCAGACAACAATATCACGGATGTTCCTGATGATTTCCACGTTATCGATTTTAATAATGTATGCATCCAATATGGGGAGCGGACAATCTTGAAAGACCTGACTTTCTCTGTCAAGAATGGAGAACGATGGGCTTTGAGTGGCGAAAATGGTTCCGGAAAATCAACGCTTTTAAGTATAGTGTGCGCCGACAACCCACAAGCCTATGCTAACAACATAATTCTCTTTGGACGTAAACGTGGAACAGGTGAGAGCATTTGGGATATCAAGAAGCATATCGGTTATGTATCACCAGAAATGCACCGTGCCTACAAAAAGAATTTGCCTGTTGTGGAAGTAGTGGCCAGTGGTTTGAAAGACAGCATTGGGCTTTATGCCAAGCCCACATCAGAAGAATACGCCACTTGTATGTGGTGGTTGTCGACTTTTGGCATTGATGCGTTGGGTTCACGGGGGTTCCTCAGCCTGTCAGAGGGAGAACAACGGTTGGTACTTTTGACCCGTGCCTTCGTGAAAGACCCTTCGTTGCTAATCTTAGACGAGCCATTTCATGGTTTGGATGATGCCAATCGTGCTCTTTCAAAGACCATCATCAACGCATTCTGTGAACGGCCAGGCAAAACACTGTTGTTCGTGACACATTACGACCACATTTTGACCGGCAATCCCAACGGCTCGATCGACGCCTGCAATCTTGGAACCGCCGCTGTGAACTTCTTCGAAGCCTGCGATGTGGCGAAAAAATGCGGAATGGAACGTCCTGAATATGAGCGTGTAGCATATGCCATCTGCGACTTCGTGGTCTCTGACCAGCAAGAAAACGGATGCTATGCCAAAGGCTGGTTGCCAAACGGAGAGAGCATCTACCGGGAAGGCACTATCGGTTGCTTCCTGGTGCCGGCGATGATAGAGGCTTTCCGCCGGAGCGGGAACCAGAAGTATCTGGATTCCGGCCTCAAGGCCTACAAGCATTATCTGGCTGAACTGAAAGAAAATGGGTTCACGACCGCCGGTGCCCTGGACACTTGGTGTATCGACAAGGAGTCGTCCATCTCCCTGCTCCGTTCCGCCATCCGGTTCCATCGCCTGACCGGTTCCTCTGAATTCATCGAGGACGCGGTGGCGATCTCCTACTACCTCTCCACCTGGCTGTGGCACTACGACGGAATCTATCCCGAAGATGATGATTTCACAGAATATGGCTTCCACACCTTCGGAGCGACCTCCGTCTCAGTCCAGCACAACCACCTCGACCCCTATGCCTTGTACTGGGTTCCCGAGTGGATGGAACTATCTGAGCTGACGGGAGATAGCCAGTGGAAAGAGAAAGCTCTCGCGATCTGGCGCAACAGCAATCAACTGGTTTCCGACGGCTCTCTTGAGATCCATGGCCATCTCCGCCCGGCCGGTTCCCAGAACGAAGCTTACTTCGAATGTGCCTGGGGCGACTATTCCCACCGGGTGAACGACTGGTTGGTCGCCTGGCCCGGAGCCTTCCGGCTCGAGACTCTCCGCAGGGTGGGATTTGACATTGATAATTAAAAGCGATTAGTTATATGAAAAAGTTAGTCAAGTTGTTCGTAGCCATCGTGGCTATTGTCTTTCTGGTAAGATACTGCAGCGACAAATTCGGCAATGTGATCTCCCTTCCCGGAGGATTGGGAGGAAACGATTCCGAGCAGACAGGCGGTGGCGGCGGCTGGTTCGGTCAGAAAGACAAGTCCGACAAACAAGCCTCTGATAATGAAGATGTTCCGGATGACATCCGGGACCTGGAAAGGCAGCTCGGAATAGGTGATGACGAGCCTTCGTCTGTTCCCACGTCTGTTCCCACGTCTGTTCCCACGTCTGTTCCTTCATCTTCCACAGTTCCCCCTATCTCTTTCAAGGGCATCCCGATCAAAGGCTCCGCCTCGTCATTCGGAGCGGAGTTGGTCAAGGCCGGATTCAAAAAAGCCAGCGACGGCACCTACACCGGTGATTTCGCCGGCTACAGCGATTGCAAACTGACCGTCGTAGGGAACCCGGTTCAGGGCGTGCGAGTGGACTTCCCTGTGATCAAGGATTGGGACTCTCTGGAGAAGTCCTACGATTCGCTCCAGGCTTCCCTAACTCAGAAATATGGCATTGAGCCGACGACCGCTAAGAACAGCAATCTTGCCGTTTACAACCTTCCCGGCGGGACCATAAATCTCGACGCTGATGTCAAGAACCGGTCTTCATGGCACGTGATCCTTGAATATTCCGCCTTGTCACCCGCCCTCATCGACACCACTCCCAGCAGGAACCCGATCGATGACCTGTAGTGGAAATAATTAAAAAACACATAATTAACAGCAATATGAAACAGTATTCCAGAAGGGATTTCATCAAGACCGGTGTGACTGCCGCCGCCGGGGCAGCCGCTTTCACGATCATTCCAAGCCATGTCCTCGGCAAGACTCTCGGCCATGTCGCTCCGAGTGACAAACTCAACATCGCCGGAGTCGGCATCGGAGGCGTAGGCCGCAGGAACCTGAAGAATATGGCCACAGAAAACATTGTCGCTCTCTGCGACGTGGACTGGACATATGCCATGAAGACCTTCAATGATTATCCTTCAGCCAAACGCTTCAAGGACTGGAGAGTCATGTTTGACCAGATGGGCAAGGACATCGACGCGGTCGTTGTGGCCACTCCTGACCACACCCACGCTGTCGTGGCGGCACACGCGATGACCCTTGGCAAGCATGTCTATGTCCAGAAGCCGCTTACCCATTCCGTTTACGAAGCCCGGCTCCTTACCAAGCTGGCAAAGAAATACAAGGTCGCGACCCAGATGGGCAACCAAGGCAATTCATTCGATGACTGCCGCCAGCTTGCCGAGTGGATCTGGTCGGGGGTCATCGGAGACGTCTATGAGGTTCATTGCTGGACCGACCGTCCGATCTGGCCTCAAGGCTTGATGAAGCCCGCTGGCGGAGTGAAAGTGCCCAAGACCCTTGACTGGGACCTGTTCATCGGGCCTGCCGAGATGAGGCCATATGATCCGGCCTACACACCTTGGAACTGGAGAGGTTTCTATGATTTCGGAACCGGAGCGTTGGGCGACATGGCTTGCCACATCATGGATCCTATAGTCATGGCCCTCGGCATCAAGTACCCCACAAGCGTCCAGGCCAGCTCGACCCTCAGCAACCTGTATTCCCCGCCCCATGCGGAGACCATCACCTACACCTTCCCGGCGAGGGAGCCGAAGGGCAATGTCAAGATGCCTGAACTGAAGGTCATATGGTACGACGGAGGATTGTTACCTCCTCGTCCTGAGGAACTTCCGGACGGAGAGATGATGGGCGACGAGAACGGAGGACTCATATTCATTGGCACAAAGGGCAAGATCATGGCCGGTTGCTATGGATTGAAACCGACCCTTCTGCCCAAGTCTTCGATGGGTTATTTCAAGGAGCCGGAGCCTGTCATAAGGAGAGTCCCCGGAGGTGGCACCGGTGACATCTGGGTCAACGCCCATGAGCAGGACTGGATCAGGGCTTGCAAGGAATCACCCGAGAACCGTGTCGAGACTTCCTCCAACTTCCAGGTGTCTGGACCTTTCACCGAGATGGTGGATGTCGGTGTGCTGGCTGTAAGGCTTTCTGGCCCTACCGGCCTGCACCGGGAGCTGAAATGGGACGGAGAGAATATGCGCTTCACGAATATCTCCGAATCCGACATGATCAAGATAGTCAACTACGATGACTTCAAGATCATCGATGGAGATCCCCGTTTCGACCGCCGCTACGCCGAGTTCAACGCCAAAGCCATGGCTGAGGAGTGGATTAAGCACACCTACCACAACGGCTACACGCTGCCGGATATGCCAAAGGACTAAAGAGTCTGTCGTTTAAAGGGTTTTCCAGTATTCCTCTATCTCTTCCAGAGTGCGGCCGGTGGTCTCGGGAACGAGTTTCCACATGATGAGCATATAAGGGACACACATCGCCGCGAATAGGAAGAATGTACCTGCTGGGGTCAGGGCGCTCATGCACCATGGAGTGAACTGGCCGATGAGGTATGTCCCGACCCAAAGTGCCAGGCCCGCGATGGACATGGCTATTCCCCTGACCTTATTGGGGTACATCTCGGAAAGCAGCACGAACACGACGGCGCTGATAGAGATCGCCTGGCTGAATATGTACAGGAGGAAGAACACGAGAAGAGGGACTCCACCGCTGTTGAAAGCGAATATGAGCCCAATCGCGACCAGACAAACTATCATTCCGCTGACACCGTAGTAGATGAGTTTCTTCCTGCCGACTTTGTCTATTATGAACACTGCCAGGACGGTTGTGAGCATATTCACGAGACCGACAAGGACGGTTGAGAACGAGGAGTCCTTGGCGGCGAGTCCAGCGCTGGAGAATATGTCGGGGCCATAATACAGGACAGCGTTGACTCCCATGAACTGGCCAAGGATAGCTATAGCGGCTCCGATGACGATGGCCTTGATTATCCCCGGATGACGGAGCTCCGACCACTCGCTCTTTACCTCTTTCACGATTGACTCCTTTGTCAGGGAGAATTCCCCGAGGGCGTACTCCTCACTATTCTTAAGCTTCCTGAATATGCCCAAAGCCCTATCGTCCCTACCTTTCACCATCAGCCACCTGGGGCTCTCAGGGATGAGGAATATGATGAGGAAGAACGCCAGAGCCACAACCGTCTCCGAGCCTAGCATTCCCCTCCACATCTCTGTTGAGAATATCCTCTGGAAGAATGGCGTGGAGAAACCAGAATCGCTGCCGGACAGAATCGCGAAATTAATGAGGTAAGCCAGCAGGAGGCCCATTGTCACCGCAAGCTGGTAAAGAGACACCATAGTGCCACGGATCTTCGCCGGAGACACTTCCGAGATATAGATAGGCGAGACAATGCTGATTATTCCAATGCCCAAGCCTCCGATGATCCTGTAGGCCACGAGATCGGTGAAACCAACGCAGATACAGCAACCGATAGCCGACACAGTGAAGCAAACGGCCGCGATCAGCATAGTCATCTTCCTGCCCAGGAAGTCACTCAGCAATCCCGCTATGGCCACCCCTATGATCGAGCCTATCAAGGCGCATCCGACATACCATCCTTTGGCAATATCATCAAGGCCGAACTGGGTGCTGACATCCGCGGTCGTGCCGGAGATGACGGCCGTGTCATATCCGAAGAGGATTCCACCCAATGCGGCCACCAGGCACAAGAACACCAGGTACGGGATGTTATTGGATCTGTCCTTAACCATTATTTAATTTTGAAATATTCCTTGTAACGGTCATAAAGATGCCCCGCCTGCGCATAAGCGGACTGGGGACTCATAAAGTGGCTGAACTCAAAGGTGATGGCCTTGTCATATCCGCAGCGCTTAGCCGCCTCCAACTTCAGCCGCAGCTTGTCAAATTTGATGGGAAGGAAGCTTATCGGCATGTCACGGTCAAAAGTCTCCGCGTTCGTCCAGCACTTCATCCCGTATTTGTCCGCGAGAGCCTTGTTTACTGAGAAGAAAGCGTCGAGCTCATCATAGTCAATATGCCCATCCTGGAAGGCGCAGGCGTCCACGACATCGTGTATGCCATCGAATATCTCATTCCACTCCCTTTCGTGGTCGCTGACGGACACTCCTTGCTTCTCCTTCAGACCGGTTCCCTGGATGGCCTTCTTCCCATCTATCCAAGGGGAAATGAATGTGGGCAGGTCGCCGCTGATGTCCTTGCACATCTTGCCCATCTCGTGGAAGGTCTCTATGCATCCTTTGGTTTTGCGGCTTATCTCCGTGCTGATGTACCACCCCTGGAAACTCTTATGCTTCCCGTATGCGTTCCAGACCTCCTCGATGACGTATTTATTGGATTCAAGCTCGTAGCTCATGTCCCCCGTGTCCCAATATTTGCCACTATCGTATAGGCCGAAATAGAACTTCATCCCGTATTTGTCCGCCAGGGTGAGGAACAGTTCGACCAAGTCCACGGAAGGCATGTAACAGCCTTTGCCAAGCAGGTATTTCGAGGGCCAGGTTATGAATTTCCGGTAGCCGGAGCGTATCATTATCACCGTGTCTATCCCTATCGACTTCATATTCCTGAAGTCAGCGTCCCATTCATTGACGCCCCAGTTCTGATGTGGAATGTCATGTGAAATCTCATCAAGGAAGGTGCCGGTTATCGGCAGTCCAGCATCCTTAGGGACTATGAAAAAGCGGTCCTGATCCCCTTCCAGGCCAGTTTCCGTATCTATTTCTATCTTAGGGGCGCAGCTATTAAGAATCGGGATTGAGGCGATCGCCGCCGCGGTTGTCGTTTTAAGGAATTCTCTGCGATTAGTCATGTTATCTTGGTTGTTTTAACAAATATACGAAAAAGGGCGGTCAGTTGACCGCCCTTTCCTAATATGAGATTCTATTAATAACCAGGGTTCTGCCCAAGGTTGGGGTTAAGCGCGAGGTCATTGGTTGAGATCGGGTGGAAATAAGCCTTGTCAACCCAATCGGATGACATGAACTTATTATCCGGGGTGAAGAGGATGGTGTGGCCATCCGTGTCAACCGACCAGTTACTACCCTTCATGTCGACATAGACGACATGGCCCTCAGGTGTAGGCTTGTTTCCGGTGTAGAAGTAGACATCAGGGGTACCATCAAGGTCAAGGTCGATGTTGGTGTCAAACTCCTTGACATAGATTCCCTGCCACTTGATACCGAGGAGCGGGCCTACTTTCCAACGCTGCACATCAGCGAATGATGAAGGAGTGGCCTCCCAGACAAGCTCGATGAGACGCTCACGGCGTACCTCAAGGATAGTGGGATCGTTGATCTCAGGGAAGAAAGTCTCCTGCAGGTACTTGTCAACTGTGGTAGGCTTAGCGTCAAGACCCCCGGTGATGCCTCCACGGGCGCGGAGTTTTCCAATCGTCTCTGCCCACTCGGCATCGGTGAGGGTTCCGAGCTCAGCTTTCGCCTCAGCGTAGTTGAGGAGAACCTCAGCATAACGCATCCAGACATAGTTGTTCTCGTTGCTGTACATACCGTCGAGATTGGCGTCATCGGTGCAGAACTTCATTCCCATGTATCCGGTGAAGGTAACCTGCCAGTCAGGATAGGCGGGACCGTTGGAACGTATGGTGCCGGGGACACGGATGGTCTGGGCGATACGCTTGTCACGGCCTTCGAACTCGGTCATGAACTCATCTGTCAAATAAGAAGGATCGTCGGTGTACCTTGTTCCGTCAAGATTGAGGTAAAGGTTCATGAACTGACGTATAGGGCAGAAAGGAGTGCCGAGAGTCGATGCGGTGCTCCTACGGTTCATACCATTGGTGATACCATCAGCGACACTGTAGACCGTGGCGAGCATGACCTCATTGGTTTTCGGAAGCCTGGTGATAAAGAGATCCCTGTAAGGCTGGCTGCCTGATGTGTTCAGAGAATACTTCTTGCTGTCCATGACGATCTTGGCGGCGGTGGCGGCCCTTTGGAGCCACTTGTCAGCGTCAGGCTCACCATGATATTTGCGGAAGGTTCCCTCCCAGAGGCAGAAGCGGGACTGCTCTCCTGCGGCCACGAGGCTGGTGACCAGGGTGGCGGTGGAGTTAGTAGCCTCTGTGATGTTCTCTATCGCGAATTGAAGATCCTCGTAGATGTGCTCAGCGACAACGGTACGGGAGTCACGGCCAGCGAGAAGAAGCTCGTCGTCGATGTCTAGCGCATGGTCGATCCAAGGGACATCATTATAGGTGCGGATCTTGTCGAAATAGAAGACAGCCCTCCAGAAACGAGCGATACCATTGTAATTGTTACGCACCTTCTCGTCTACGGCTGTATTGTTGTTATTGTCAAGGAAGTAGTTGATATTACGGAGAGTACCCCAGCTCCATTTGCCTTCCATACTAGGAGTATAAGAGGCAGTGAGGCTTGTGCGGGCGCCCTGGTAAGCATTGATGATGTTGGTACCAGTCTCACCCCATGAAGTCATACCGCCACCAGGCAGCACATTATACATGGAATTGGTGTACATCTTGAGACCGCTCTCACTCGCGAACAACGCGTCCTTGCCGACAGAGGCCTTGGGAGTCTCATACATATCGCAGGCTGAGAGTCCAAAAAGAGCCACAAAAGCTATGAATATATACTTTTTCATTGTTCCTTATCTTTAGAAAGTGACAGAGATACCAAAGGTGAAAGCCTTTAGGATAGGATAACTGTAGTTGGATCCACCATCAGCCATGATAGGAGAACTGTACAGACCGGAGTGCACGAGGCTGAGGGTCTCGGAGTCCTCACCCATGATGCTGTTGACATCGAACTGCTTGCTGTGCTTGTACAGAGGTGACCAGCACCAGAGATTCTCGCCAGAGACATACAGCTTGACTGTCTGCATCTTGACGGCTTCGATCCATCTCTTCGGGAGGCTGTAACCAACCTGGAGGTTCTTCAGACGGATGTAACCGACATTCTGCAGGTACTTGGTCTGAGGGATATGGAGAGTACGAGACCCCTGGTGGGCGATGTAGCCAGTGTACCTCGGCCAATAAGCGTCGGTGTTATCCGGAGTCCACCAGTTGCCGATCATGTCGGCAGGGATATTTGAGTAAGGACGGCTGTACTGTCCCCAGAACATGGAGTTGTCACCACCTGCCCACCAATCCTGATGACCTACACCCTGGAGGAAAGCGGAAAGGAAGATACCGTTCCATCCGAAGTTGAGGTTGAGGCTGTAGGTGTAACGAGGAAGCTTGTTACCGATGACCTTACGGTCACCGCTGTCGCCTACCTTGGAGTTACCGAAGTCGATCTTTCCGTTACCGTCAAGATCCTTGAACTTGATGTCACCGGCCTGCCAAGTACGGCTGTTGTTGTTCTGGACCCAACTCTGGTCAGGTCCGGCGATCTGCTTACCGCTGGCGTCAAAGTCAGCCAAGGTGAAGTAGCCGTCATTCTCGAATCCCCAGATCTCACCGAGGGTCATGCCAGAATAATAGTTGAAATTCTGGATGCCTGTTCCAGCTCCCGCACCGATATATTTCTCTTCGTTGGGATAGTTGTCGATGACGGACTTGGAGTCAGCGAGAGTACCCTTGATCTCATAAGTGAAGGGTTTGCCGCTGAGGTTGAACTGATCCTTCCAGGTCAAGACAATCTCCCATCCTCTTGTGGTCATGTCGGCGTAGTTGCCCTTAGGGGCGCTCGCTCCATAAACCGCAGGGAGCTCTGTGCCCGCGCAGTACATGCCGGTGGTCTTGCGTATGTAGTAGTCACCCACAAAAGTGAGCTTGTCATTGAACAGGCCAAGATCCATACCGAAGTTAGCCGTCGTAGCGGTCTCCCACGTCAAACCGGCGGGAATAGGTGAAGGAACACTTGTGGAAAGGTTCTTTGAACCGTTCAAGAGCCTGTCTTGAGTGTTGAGTGAGAAGAGTTCCTGGAACCTGTAAGCGGCGATATTACCGTTACCGAGGGAACCGTAGGAAACCCTGAACTTGAGGTTGGAGATGGCATCAGGACTTATCTTCCAGAAAGGTTCCTGAGAAACACGCCATCCGAATGACGCTGACGGGAAGAATTTCCACTGCTGAATGGTAGGGAACTTCGAGGATCCGTCGTAACGTCCGTTGACCTCAAAGAGGTAGCGGTCAGCGAAAACGTAGTTGGCACGGAAGAAGCCGCTGCCGATACGCCACTTGTAGTAGTCACTGTCGATGTTTTGGGAACCAGTCGTGAGAGCTATGTCATCAGCACCCTCAAAGAGCTTCTTGTTCCTGTGCATGAACATGTACTTGTAGGTTTCCTGCTCATAGTTGGTACCGACCATAAGTTTCACCTCATGCTTCCCGAATGTCTGCGCATACTGGGCGTAGAGGTTGGTGGCGATGTAACCTTTAGTATGGTTGGAGGTGTAGATTCCGTCATATGCGCTTCCCATGTACTTGACAGCGCCATTCTCGGCGGTCTTGTAGGGAACCGGAGACTGAACACCGTTCTGCCTGTTGTCAGTGTAACGGACAGTGGCGTCGCCATTGAGCGTGAGGATGTCACGGAAGATATTGGCGACGAAGCTTGTGGTGTTGCGGACATTCCTCCTGTTGGTGTCCTGGTAGTTGTTCTTATAATAGAAAGAACCAAGAATTGTCGCGCCAGCCTGGGTCAGGGAGTTATCGGGGTTGAACATCACGTTCGCTGGCTGGCCCTCAGACTCGATGGCGTACCAAACGGAACCCTCACCCACATTCGTGGGGTTATGATAGGTCATATTCGAGAACTCGGCATTGTTGCTGACCTTGAGCCAGTTGGTAACCTTGACCGAACCCTTCGCGCGGACGTTGAACATCGAATAGTCATCAGGGTCATATTCGAAGATACCACCCTGATTGTAGTAACGGCCGGAAACCAGGAAGTTGGCTTTGTCGCCACCGCCCTGGACAGTGATGTTATGCTCATGGCCGAAAGCCCTGTCCTTATAGAGCATGTCGAACCAATCGGTACTTCCGTAGTAGGAGTAATTGCCGTTGGCTTCCGTGACGACACCAGACGCTCCGTTGCGCAGGTTATTCAACCAGGCGTCAGTGATCTTCAGAGAGGAGTGGAACTTTGAAGGAGCCGCTCCCTGCCATCCTTTGTAGGACTCAATGTAGTACTCGGTGAACTCAAGGCCATCAGTGACGACATTGGGAGTCACGGTGGGAGACTTCATGATGAAGTTTCCGGTGTAGTTGACGGATACCCTCTCCTTGTTGGGCTCCTTGGTGGTGATGAGGATCACACCGAAGGTTCCGCGGGCTCCGTAGATAGCGGCTGAAGAAGCGTCCTTCAGGACAGATACACTAGCCACATCACTGGGGTTGAGCAAGGACGGGTCACCTTCGACACCGTCGATGAGCACGAGGGCAGAACCACCTTGTCCGATTGATCCGGTACCACGGACCTGATAGTCGGAACTACGGGTAGGCTTACCATCAGCGAATGTGATCTGGAGGTTCGGGACAGCTCCCTGAAGACCTTGGGTGAGGTTAGACAGAGGACGGTTGTCGAGCACTTCGCTTGTGACAACGTCGACCGCTCCAGTGAGGTTGACCTTCTTCTGGGTACCATAACCAACGAATACCACTTCCTTAAGATACTGGGAATCTTCAAGAAGGGTAATCGTGAAATTGCTCTGATCCCCTACCGCAATCTCCTGGGTAGTGAATCCGATGAAGGAGATAACGAGAGTCGCATTTGAGGGAACAGTAAGTGAAAAGTATCCATTGTCATCGGTGATGGCTCCGTTCAATGCGCCCTTCTCCATGACATTGGCGCCGACGATAGCGACTCCCTTGGAGTCTTTAACCACGCCGGTTACTGTCCTCTGCTGCTGAACTTCCGTTCCGCCTGGGATAGCTTTGGGACTCGCGAATGACGCCGCTTCCGCAAATGAGAAGAGCAGCGTTGTCGCGACGCAAACCCATAACAGATTCTTTTTCATTTCACCAAATGCTTTAGTTGATTAGTTAATAAGTGGTTATAAATTATTGATAATTAAGCCTAATCCTTTATGATTTATAACAAAACAATTAGTTTAACCTTGTAAATATAAAAAAAGAAATGATTCGTTGTTCAACCAGAGCCCTTAATGGCCAGTTTTTTTAGTATATTTGAAAACACATAATCAATAACGCCATGAAACAGATAACCAGAAGGGACTTCATCAGTGTCTTTACAGCGTTCCTCGTGGCGCTGTCGATCCCTATGACGCAGGGCTGCGCAAGCAGGCAAACCAAGGATAACGGGATCGTCCTTGAGACTGAGACATTCAAGCTGGTTATCGGGAAAGACGCGATACCACAATCGCTTGTAGTCAAAAGAACCAACGAGGAAATGCTCCTGAAAGGCACGAAGTTACCTCTATTCTCTGTTACCCAGGAGAGGCCTTTCAACAATGAGATAAAGCTACAGCATCCTAACACCAGGACCACTTACAATGCGGATTCACTCGCCTGGGATGGCGAAAAGCTGACCGTAGGATTCGACACGGCACCTTATAAAGCCGTGGTAAAAGTTGAGAAAGGGACTGGTTATCTAAGGTTTATCCTGGAGGATTTCATTTGTGAACCAGATGGATATCCGTCTCTTAAAATGGATACGCCCCCTGTGGCAGAGTTCCGGATTCTCCAGCTTCCAGTCAAAGATCGTGAGCATTTCGGAGAATGGTTGAACTGCATGTGGGACGAAGCCTCCGCGGTCTGCGTCGCCGGATGCGATCCTTGGTCGCTGATCTGGCATGAAGACCGTGTCGGCGGCAGGATTCTCACGGCGGATTTATATTCCGGGAAGAAATTACGAGGGGGTTCGGCAGCTATAATCTCGGCCGACGGCAAAGAGCCCTTTCTTGACGCGATGGATATATTTGAAGCTGACCTGGGCCTTCCTCGAGGCGTCCAAAGCCGACGCTCTCCCATGTTAAACCGTTCCATTTACTGGACATCTGAAGCGAATCCATCAAACATCGACCAGCTTATCGCTATCGCTCAAAAAGCAGGTCTGAAGATGATGCTATTCTATTACTCCTGCTTCACAAAAGGCAAAGGGTACAGATACCTTGGCGACTATGATTTAAGTGATGAATACCCTGGCGGTTATGATGACATAAAGAAGATGCTCGACAAGGTGAAAGCCGCCGGAATAACTCCCGGATTCCACACCCTCCATACTCACATCGGAATATCAAGCCGTTATGTCACGCCTTCCATAGATTCCCGGCTCAACCGAAAACGTCTCTTCACCCTCAAGGAACCTATCCCTTCCTCTGGAGAAATAACGGAGATATTTGTGGAAGAGAATCCTGTAGACTCACCTCTTCACGATGAGGTAAGAGTTTTAGCATTCGGTGGAGAAGGATTCTCCTATGAAAGCTACACTACTGAACCGCCTTACAGGTTCACGGGGGTGAAAAGAAAGGTTTTCGACACAAAAGCGACTTCTCACCAAAAAGGCGAGATCGGAGGCATTCTTGACATCAGCGAATATGGGAGCAGATCCATATATATCAACCAGGACAACGATCTTCAGGACGAGGTGGCGGAAAAGATCGCTCGTATTTATGATTGTGGGTTCGAGTTCCTATATCTAGACGGGTCGGAAGGGGCTAATCCTCCTTGTGGAATAAATGTCTCTCTCGCACAGTACAAGGTAGCGTCAAAACTCGGGAAAATGCCTCTCTTCACGGAAGGAGCAGCCAAATCCCATTTCGGATGGCACCTGCAAGCCGGAGCTAACGCTTTCGACATTTTCCCTCCCGAAGTATTCCAGGAAAAGATTCTCGAATTCCCTTACGCCGAGGCTCCCAAAATGGCGGATAATATGACTCGGCTTGACTTCGGTTGGTGGAATATCAAGCCTGAGACGACCCCGGAGATGTGGGATTTCGCGGAAAGCAAGGCTGTCGAATGGAATTGCCCTGTCACCGTCCAGTTCTATTTAGATGCCCTTGAGTCAAATCCCCATGCGGACGAGTTGCTCGCCGTTCTTAAGAAGTGGGAGGACTATAGGATTCAGAGCTTCCCGTAGGAGATACCCACCCAGTCGTCGGTGCGGAAAGGCCATGCCGGAAGGCCCTCACTATTGAACAGGTTGCAGACAGGATTCGCTCCCCATCCGTAACGTACAGCGAAGGGATGAGGCACATTGGGACTTGTCACAATCACCTCATCGCCTGATATGGTGGCGTCCGCCCAATGCCATACACGATCAGCCCCAGCAATCTGAAAGCCAGTGAGAACGCCGGATTCAGCCTTTTTAACCAGCTCGAAATCAACACCTTCCTTCCCATAACGCTCTTTGGCGAAATCTCCGGAAGGAATGACCCGCAAGCCAGCGGCGATGTCGGTGAACCGAACCCTTATCGCATTGCCGCTGATGGTGTAACCCGAGTAACGAGGACCGTTCGCGACAACCTTCCTCCCATAGTCGTTGGACAACGCGAGATTGGCGAGACGCTCTCCAACTTCCTTCTTGCGGATCGGATGGATATCTCCCGCTTCACCTATGTCAATTATGCAGGCCATACCCACCTTGTCAAGCGCCTGGGTGGACATCGCCTGGGCTTCGCGAAGCTCAGCCCAATCGTCATCTCCAGCCACTCTGGTGATAGGTTTGTAACAGGCTAACTGAGTGATATAGAACGGGAAATCATATCCCCATGCATTCCTCCAGTCAAGGATGAGGGCATTCATGAAGTCACGATAACGATAGGCCTTGTTGGCATTGGACTCTCCTTGATACCATATCGCGCCTTTGATAGCAAAGGGAACGAGAGGCTTGATCATGGCATTATAAAGGACCGTGACCATATTCGGCTCCCTGGTAGCGAATTTGGGCATACCCTTGAAAGAAACCGACAAAGTGACCTTCCAGTCGCCTCGCAGGCTGATTTTCTCGCCATCAGGACCTTGGACGTAGAGGAGAGATCCGTCACCATAGATGCCTCCATCCCCGTGGTCATCAGTGTTCCTGACGCAGATCACAGCCTTGCCGGACTTGACAAGGCGGGCAGGGATGAAATATTCCCGTGCCTTGCTCCATAGTCTTCCGAACCCGACCATCTCGCCGTTCCAGTAAGTCTCATCAAAGTCGTCAACCGGGCCGAGACTCAAGGTCAGATCGTGTCCTTCCCATCCGGAAGGGATGTCAATCTCTTTGCGGAACCAGTAGATGCCATTCGTGGCGGGCCAAAGCTCCTGTACTTTGCGAGGAAGTGATATGGTCTTCCAACTGCTGTCATCGAAGAGGGGCTGGGCCCATACGGGCACGCCTCCGTTAAGCCCAAGATCCTGACTCTTAGCTATTTGCAAGAACGCATCTATTTCCTTTTCATAAACCTTATCCCGCTCAGCCTCATCGTCGGGAAGCTTATTCACCAAAGCAAGCTGGTTCAACGCCTCAGGAAAACTCTTGATAGTACCCTCGCTCATCCATGCCTCGATGATTGTACCTCCCCAGCTGCTATGTATGACTCCAACCGGCACGCCCAACTCGTCCATGAGCTTGCGGGCGAAATACCATCCCGCGGCGGAGAAATGCCGCATGGTCTCAGGAGAAGACTCTGCCCATCCGTCAAACTCGGCGCTGAAAAAATCACGTTCGACCATGCCTGTAGCCCTCGAGACCTGAAGCAAACGTACATCGGCGTACTTCTCCGCATTGAGGATGCCGTCTTGATTGGCGACTCTGGTCCCCACCCTTTCGAACGACATCTCCATATTGGATTGCCCTGACGCCAACCAAACTTCGCCTACGACCACATTCCGCAGCACGACAGGCTCTCCATCCGAGATGGTTAGAGTGTATTTCTTGAAACTGCCCTTGGGAGTCTGAATCTTGACTTGCCAGCGGCCTTCGACATCAGCGACTGCCGTGTAGGTCTTGTTGTTCCAAGACGGGGTGACTTTCACTTCCGCTCCAGGGGCCGCCTTGCCCCACACAGGAGCCTGGCAGTTTTGTTGGAACACCATATTGTCGGAGAAAAGAGGGGTAAGTTGGACCTGAGCCACGGCGCTCATAGTCGCAAGGACGGCGACAATGAATAGGATGAAGCGTCTCATATTGCTGATTTCTAATTACTTCTGGAGTCTTTTATGGATTGGCTGAGCAGACGGCGAGGGATGCGGGCAAAGACTATGTCGTAGCCATCGTCCGGGGACTGGCTGCCGTCTTCGTACAGTACGCCGACATCACCGTTCTTGAACACAGCCATCGTGGAATATGCGGCCGCACCTTCCTGGAGGGTCAACACGTCCTTCCAATTGAGACCATTGTCCTGACTCACCGCCATCGTCAGGCCCTTACGCTCTTTCGCATCCTTTATGTAGGTGTGGAGCAAAAGACCGTCCCGCCAAAGGATAATGTCGCAATTGCAAGAGTTCGCGGAGAGGCTCTCCACTACAGTTTGCTCTCCCCAATGATATATACCGTCTTCCCCTTTGACGGCAGTGTTGAATCCCCTGGGGCCGTAACTACCTAGTCTCGAGCTCAATAGAAGGCGCCCGTCGGGCAATGCGACGAGTTTGGACTCATTAGCCAACTTGTACGCTATCTCTTCCTGGAAAGTCCATGTCTGCCCTTCGTCTTTTGAATAGAACAGATGGGCGTCTATAGGCCAGGGAACGGGCATGGGATCGGGATAATCCCTGTCGAGAACGCAGGTGGTCAAGAGGATGTCCCCGTCCTTATCAACTATTCCCTTGCCGGAAGTCACGAAAGCGCTGTGGAGGTTGTCCGGGAATGGGATGATTCGAGGCTCGCTCCAAGTCACTCCACCGTCATCACTGACACTTAAGGCTGTCTCCTTGAGCCCTCTCCTGAAACCTTTGGGACCATTTCCGCAGGCCATCAGGCAAAGAATCCTGCCGCTTTTGGCGCGGGTTAGCGAGGCGTCTCCGAAACCGAATCCCGTCACCTTGGAGGTGTCTCCACGGGCAATGAATATTTGCTTCCCCCAAGTCTTACCACCATCGGTGCTCCGACGAGTGCTGATGTCAATGCTGGTCTTGCGGTAGCCAAGATCGGCTAAAGACTCGTATCTTCGGTCAATCACCGCGACGACATTGTCTTCAGAATCCAACGTCATGGCGGGAATACGGTAGAAGTGGCACGAATCGCTGTCTTCGGCGAAAACCACAGTTTTGACAATCTCCGGTGACTTGCATGCGACCGAAACTGCCGCAACGGCTAAAATGATGAGAAAACGACGCATAGGTAGTGTTATTAATCAACCTTTCTTATTTTGTCCTTCACGCTTCTTTCGACGCTGTTCCCGGTTATTCTTCTGTGACTCAAGGACTTCCACGACAGCGTCCGTCATCTCATCCGGCCAAGTCTCTCCTGAGACACAGGCATCCGACCAAGGACATAGTTTTTTATAATCCGAATCAAACACAACAGTGTAAGGGGGGCCGCATCGATCATTGACGGACATAAATAACATACGCCCCTCGTGGATCAGACTTGCAGGCCATTTCAAATCGGGATCATCCACACGGTCATATATTTCCTTGGTAATCTCAAACAATTTGCAGTTCACCCCGCCTCCAACTTGCGCGGTGTATAATCCCGTTTCTGGATCAAAGCAACATTTCCAACTACTTCCTTCTTTGAATTCCATATCCCTTTGGATTAATTGTCATGCCCTTTCCTATTCCTTCTGATCTCAGAATACATAACAACCGCCAGAAGGAGCTGCGAGATGAAACCGCACCACAATCCTATTCTGCCAAGGTCATTGCCCTTCATGTCCGGGACAATGAGCCCAATACCGAAGATGACCGCCAGCACAATGAAAAGGATAAAAAGAAATCGAAGATATTTCAGCCGGTTCATACTAATAATGAGTTAACAGTCACAAATATAAGAAAACTACTTCTTTTGAACACACTTGCCTGAATACACTTGCCCGGCAAGCATCTTGTGAACCCTGTCATTCTGAGCGCAGCGAAGAATCTAGCTAAGGAGCAGGGGGGCTAAGGAACGGGTGCTAAGGAGCAGGGGCCTTCCACGACTGGTTTTATAAGTGATTGATAGTCAAGCGCTTCCCGATGGGTTCTTGGAAGGCCTACCTAAAAGACAGGGGGCCTTCCAAAGAGACAATTAGTAAACCTCTGATAATCAAACCCTTAAGAAAGCCCTCTATGGCAGGTCAGGATCCTCACGGGGCTGGATGAAGGACTCGATCTGGAGGGTTGTCTTCTCCCTGGGATCGTGGGCCATCTGGCGGCCCTTGGCGCTGTCATTCTGAGCGCAGAGAAGAATCTTAATGTTGCAGAGTGTGTATCGTAAATGCTTGATTATCTCCCTGGGAGACTCGCTAGAACTCGAAACCGATGGAAAACTTGGGCATAAAGAGCGCTTTCTGGTCAGTTCTCTTATCGCCGAGCGGGGCAATGACCTTACCGCCAAGACCGACGGTGATTCCGTGCCCGGAACGAAGGCCCCAGCTCCATCCGACATTAGGTTCCACGAACAGGCCGTTCTGGAGTTTCATTCCGCCCTTATTCTCATAGTCAAATCCGTGCATATATCCAGTCTTGAGACCGACCACAGGTGTGCCCTTCTTATTCCTAAGGTAAGAATGGAAGTCCAGGAAAGCCTCGCCAAAAGAAGGGTTCTCCGTCCCGTTAGGGAATATGTAACCACCTATTCCTGCACCCAGGTAAACGTTGCGATTGAACATATAGCCGTGGGATGTCTCGGCTCCCAGCCAAACCCCAAAATGATCTGTGATAGAGACACTTCCTTTGTAACCTCGCGACCTGTAGTCATTCTGTGCCGTCGCGCCGATGAAAGACACGACAATCAATACTCCCGCAAGCAGGACTTTGCTAAACTGATTCATAAAATTCAAGTTAATAAAAACAACAATTCATAATGTGCCGGCCGGCGCACGGCATATTCAATAAGCACATTCCATGCCACTGTAGGGCCGATTTTCGTAATCGCTTATGTTACAAATCGTTCCTTTCGCCAAGGATTAGCAAGCGCAGGACACGGGCCTTGCGAAGCAGGCGGACAAGATTATAGCAGAGCGCCAGCTCAGCGACCGCCAATAGCGGAGCAACCCAATACGAATGAGGGATCGGGACATAGACCTGAAGCCTGTTGACCATGATTTCCAGAAGAAAGGTTTGCAGGAAATATATTCCCAAAGTCGCGGCACCGATCCGGCATAGAGTCCCACACCATTTCCGGTTTCTGATCGCCTCATAGACCGGTTTGGACAGCAGGTAGAAAACCATGCTCCCGGCTATGCCCAACGCAAGTCGGCATATGGTCAAGCCGAGGTTCCCCCAATCGAAGGATCCCGTCGCGAGATCCATCACATGCGTGGGCTTTTGTCTTCCACCCGTACCTCGACAGGTCTGAAAGGATTTGGTCCATGGAACATCTCCATCGGTCAGTTGGCAGTACACCAAGCGGACGGGTTAATATGTCTGAAGCAGAGAGCTCTTTCGGAGTCGCCGCCCTGAAATCTTCAACTGTTTTCGTCACTTCAACCTTCTCGGGTGCGGTCTCAATTACGGCGGGCTGGTTTGGCAGAGGCAGGCTCGTCATCCCAATAGGCCGAAAGCGGCGGCGTCATGATACTGCTGGGCAGATAATAATAGACTGGAGAACAGTCCAGTGACTGCCAAAAGAAGGGATAAACTATATGATTCTCTTTTCATATCACAATAATAGTAATTCTTCGCTTACGCTCAGAATGACAAAGTTAACTACTGAGATTTGACCTCTTCCAGGATAGATGCGAGAAGAGCCCAGTAATCGGCTTTCAAATATTCGCCCATGCTACCCTTGGGAACAAGAATCTTTGTCGGCATGTTCTTATCCACAAGAGGCTGGGGGACAGCCCCTCCCTGGTGCTCGTAGTGAATATATGCCGGCACAGGGTTCTCAAATTTGATCGTCAGGAGAGAGCTGATACCATAGAAAGCCTCGAAATCAAGCGTATTCACACTCTCTGGAATCGTGATGCTTGTGAGCGATGTCCCTCTAAAGGCCGCACGGATTTTCGTAAGATTCTTTGGAAGAGTCACTTCCGAAAATGACGAACAGCCCTCAAACAGACTAAGGGGGATCTCTTTCAGATTATCTGGAAGCGCGACAGTCTTGAGGCTGTAACAGTCAAAGAAAGAACCAGGTCCCAACTTCAAAAGAGATTTCGGGAGAGACACTTCGGTTAAGGCAGAGCACCCCAAGAAGACGTATTCTGAGATGCTTGAGAATCCTTCCCCAATCGAAATACTAGCCAAGCTACCGCACTCCTGGAAAGCGTAAGGGCCGATTACAGCGTCTCCTGATCCTCCTGACAGAGAGACCTTTTTAAGACCTGAACAGTTCATGAAAGCATTCTCTCCGATAGACTCAAGAGCCCCGCTTGTGATCGCCACCTTCTCAAGAGAGCCGCATAACTTGAAAGCCTCTGGGCCAATCGATCTCAGGTTCGGAGGGAAAACTACCTCTTTGAGGTTAGAGCAGAATAAAAACGCCCTTTCCCCGATAACCTTTGTATTTTCTCCTCTCATATAGACCCGCTCGAGGGACTTACAGCTTTCAAAGACCAGCCTCTCAACTACTTCCAAATCAGGAAGCGTAACTTCTTTAACACCTATGCAAGAACCGAAAGCGTTTTCTCCAATGGAGGAAACGGTTATTGGGAGCATGATCCTCTCCAGTTTAAAACAACCCACAAACGCATCCTCTTCGATAGTCTGGAGTCCGGAAGGAAAATCAAAGCCCAGCAAACTGACACAGCCTCTAAACGCTGACACCCCTATGGACTTTACGCCCTTCCCAACATTGACCGTCTCAAGAGATTCGCATCTGTAGAAAAGATAGTCCGGCAGGACTGTGACACCTTCTGGAATGTCGCAATGAGCTAAAACCCGGCATTGTTCAAAAGCTCTGGTACCCAAGGAATTAATTCCTGACGGGAGGTCAAGTCGCCCAAGCTCCCAGCAATCACGGAAAGCCTCCTCACCTATTATTTCCAAACCTTCTGGCAGGATGATTCTCTGAAGTGTGATGCAGTCGCTGAAAGCTGATGGATCCAATTCCCGGATCCCGGTGAAGAAACGGAACTCATCAAAGAATCTGATGTCAGCGCCAGTGAAAACATTACCGACAGTCTCGACGAATTCGGCTTCACTAAGAGACAGTTCCCCGTCTCCATCGGTGTCCCACCGCTCCACGCAGAGCTGCTTCACGATTCCATCCTGAAATGTGATAAGTTCTTGATTGACAGGAGGTGTCACCACTGGATGAACAACAAGTCCCTCGTAACGAAGGGCTGGAGCGATCTTAACAACTGCGGAAAATGCGTCCTCCCCTTCCGAAATCATCATGGCCTCTGCTGACTCACCTGAAGAAGAGGATGTCCAAGCCTGGTAAGAAAAACGATTGAACGGATAAAAGTAGACCACCTCACCATTGATGCGGCTCACCGCCTTGTACTTATAATAGTCGTCATCCAGATAAAAGTCACAGTTGTCAATCAGCTCCTGGAACTCCTCCTTTGTCGGAAGACGCCAATCCCCTCCCCAGTTCACCTTGGCCGGATCTGAGACTTGATCAAAGCCCTCATCACCGCTGAACGAGTAATTGTCCTGGGAAAAACTCTCCTTTGAATAAGGCTCTCCCCAAGCGAAAAGGCATGGTTCCTCGCCGCCTGATGTGCCGATATCATACCTGGCCCACAGGACTGAAAGCCCCAGGTCGACATATTCGGAAAGTCTATTCTCTCTCAGATAGTCCGCCAATGTGAAAGAGATTATGTTCCCATACTGCACACGCTCGCTTCCGTCAAGGGTATAGCGGATGAAGCCTCTGGCATAATATGTTAAGCCAGCGACAAGGTGGTCAAGCTCAACAGTGAAGGAACTTTCGGTAAAAGACACAGTGAGTACCTCGCTGTTGCTGACATTTGGAGTCTCTTCCGAAGAAAGGAGAAGTCCTCGCTGCCCACCGGTCACCGCTTCACCATCGATCGTCACTTCCACTTTCGCTCCAACAGAGGTTATGAATTTGGCCTCGCCGGTCAGGACAGTCACGTCATCTCCAGCTCCCTCAACATCCCAAACCGTGCCGTCCGGAACATTATAGTCAATCTTGTCTTTCTGCAGTCTAGTGAGTGAGACTCGCACAGGATCACTGGTTTTCTGCTCTGAGATGGACAGGGATAGGATGTTCTCACAAGGACGGATGTCCAAGTTGGTAATCTTATTACCTCCAAGAGCCAAAGTCTCCATCTGTGGACATCCCGTGAGGTTAATCGTCTCAAGGGAGCAACCATATATCTCCACTTTTTTTAGCACCGGACATCCCGAAAGGTTCACACTCCGTAATGATGTGGAACCCTCACAATAGATTCTGTTCAAGACGCTTTTCCCACTCAAGTCAATGTCCGATATTCCTGTACCGTAGATATCGAGGTACGACAGTTTTCCCATTTTGGAAAGCAACTCTTTGATGTCGGTGATGCCGTACTTGTTATCAGGATCATTGATCGTCAAACTGGACATCTGGCCGAGATAACCCAAGTTCTTCTCGAGAATTGAGCCGTCACTCTGGATGATATCCGGGATAACAGACCCTGACATGGCGTTTTTATGGTCAGCGAGATATTTGGTGATGGGCTCGCTAAAGAAAAACTTTTTATCTTCTTCTTTGACCGGCTCAACCACCGGTTCCGTAATTGGCACAGGTTCTGGCTCCTCTTTGGGGCCACACCCCATAAGAGATAAAGCAAGGAAGAAAACCGGGAAAACGATTCTTAGACACCGCATAAAACAAATATACGGAAAAGAATGAACTTGCCTCCGTTTTTCGAGCATAATTCTTATATTTACTAAGTTTACAATGGCCATTGTCGTACTTGTGAGATACTGCGGCGACAAATTCGGTAATGTGATCTCCCTGCCAGGCGGTCTTGGTGGCGCGACCGACAACCTCGAGAAATCCTACGACTCCCTCCAGGCGTCTCTGACTCAGAAATATGGAATAGAACCCGTTGTCTCTCAAGGAAGTAACAAGGCCGTCTACAATCTGACCAACGGAACAATCACCCTGGATGCGGACGTCAAAGAACAGTCCTCGTGGCATGTGATCCTGACCTACTCGAACTTTGCATCAGTGAAGTCTTCTGGAACTCTTGGCAGAAATCCTATCGACGACCTGTAGAAAGGCTGATCCTCACGGGGCCGAGGAGGCCGGAGGTCGGGAGCGGGTCGTCGGGGGAATAGAAGTCCCAGGAAGTCTTGGTGGCACGCATATCCTTCGGAAGGGCAGAATCGCCGATTAGCCTGTTGCCCCAGGAGTTGATGACCTTGATTTCCAATGTGTTATCCCCGTGCACAAGAGCATCGGATACGTCAATCTTGTAGGGTTCCTTCCACAGAAGACCAAGGTCATGGCCATTGAGGAAGACGTGCGCCATGTTGAATACCTGTCCAAGGTCAAGCACTGCTCCCGTCGCGACCTGTCCGGAACTCAACCGGAAGGAAGTCCGGTAGGTAGCTGTGCCGGAGAAGAAGCGGAGAAATGGATCCCGGGACTCATTCCATGCGCGCAGGCTGTCTAAGTGATAGTCAGCTCCCCTATCGGGCTCAATGGCCGGAACAAAGTGGACGTCCCAAGAGGATAACGACATAATCTCCTCAGTCACAGGTGTTTCCTTTCGGATGAATTTCTTTTTAGCCTGGCCTCTCAGCACAATGAACACCGCATCATCCCTCTCCATACAGAGATCAACAAACAAGCGCCCATCCTCAACCCGATAGGAAACATCCTCGATAGTGCCCCGGTCGGCTCTCCAAACCTTGGGCTCCAGAACCTTTCGCCCTGAGGCGCCAGAAACACAATCCCTCAAGCCCAAAGTCATATTCCTTGGCCTTGAGCAAATGTTCGCTATCCAGTAGATTTCCCCGTCATAAAGTTTACGGTGGACAAAGGCGACGCTGTCCGGAACATTCACCACATCGGCGCTGATTCCAGCATCGTCAAGAACGGCTCCGATATTCCCGCCTTCCCGGAGGTCGCATACTGGTATTCCCGCCTCGCGAATAGCTTCAATACGGGCAGCGACCGCATCGGACATCCTCTCTATCTGACTGTCAATCACCAGCATACGGTAGCTCGCTCCGGACTTGGAAACAATGCTCCCATCCTTTATCTCGAGTGCGTTCACAAGGGCGTCCCCATTCACGAAGTCATAGTTCCATCCAGGGGGAATCGCTGGCCTCTCCTCGCTGAACCTTGCCGTCGGATTGGTGTCCTCGCCGTACAAATAAGCGATATCCGCGACAAAGCGGCCCTGGCTGAGCATGAAGCAGCTCCGGCTGATATAGTCTATCCATGGACGAGCCTCAGAAGCCCAGGTGTCGAACCTGTTGAACCACTGGCCATAAGGACCAAGGCCAAGGCCCGGTTTGAACTTTTCTGATGGCTGATGGACAGATGTGTGGATCACGAACCGGTTGAGGCCTTCGGCCATAGCCGCGTCGGCGACAGGCTTGAGCTTTCCGGGATGGCACTGATATGCCCACCAACCATCCCATTTTCCTGGACGGCCGTTAGTGGTGAACGCTTCGGCGGCGCAGATGTTCTGTCCATAGATATGGGCAACGGATGAAGACTCCCGAAGGTCCGCCTCCATGTGCGGCATTGTGGCATAAACTCCCGCACGGAAACGTACCCAGAACGCACCCTGGGGCACATCGGCGGTCCTTTTCACCATCATTCCGTCCCCCATGAAGGAGCGCCTTTCCTCATGGGATTCGCTGTAGCGCTTGATGCCATGTGAATGGAAAATCTCGGTAGCGAGGTCGTAGTGATTCTCAGCAATCAACTCTCCAAGAGTCTGACGCCAGTCGAAGAGGAAACGCTCACGCTCCTTATCGGTGCCAATCTTCTCACCGGCAAGGGCAGGAAGCCACAGGGCCATCGAATAGCCCCTTCTCTTTTCGAACTCTTCCTCCATACGCAAGGTCCATGTCCCCTTCCCGGACTCGTAACTATCTATGTCAATGTTGCTTATAGTCCCCGGGCCAAGCCTGCGTCCAAGCGCCTTCTCGTACAGTCCCAGATAGTTTTTCCAGTACCGTCTCACGGCACCCGCATCCAGCTTATCTACCTCAAGGCCAGTGGCTTCCGGTGGAGCGGGCCCGTTCACGGTCCCTATCAAGGTGTATGCGAACCGATAGACTGTCCATTCCCCTTCCGGTGCGGCCCAGTCAAGAATTCCATTTTCATAAGATTCAGTAATATCCTTGACCTCAGGATCGGTCCCCTGTCTGACTGCCAGAACACGTACTTCCTTAAGATAGTCACGGACAATACCTTCCTGCGGCGGGACAGCGTGGAAAAGGCCAGTCGGAACGGTCTTCTCAGGCAACGGAAGAGGCCCATGGAAGTGGCCGCGGACAGGTGTCTCGCTCCAGACAAGTTTCTTTTGGGCATCATCTTCGCTCACCCAAGGGCCTCCGGTAAGGCTCCAGCCCGGAGAACTGGCGATGCCGACTTCAAGGTCGAGGGAATCCGCGAGAGCGACCGCATAGCGGAAGGCATCCTTCCAGCCTTCGCTCATATAAGGAAGAAGATGGTCCACCACCTTGGGTGTTGAATATGCCGCATCGAACAGGAAGAAGCCTGAAAGGCCGATGTCATGCATCCATTGAAGATCTTTCTTTATTCCATCCTTAGTCACATTGCCGTTCATCCAATGCCAAAGAGCCATCGGTCGGCTTTCGTGAGGAGGGTTCTTGAAACCAGCTTCAAGGTTCAGGTATTCCTTGATAAAGCGGATCTCCGTCTCGTCGTAGGGAGTGTGGTCAGGACGGAAGAGGTCATGGAACCATACTTCAGGCTCTTCCGGGAAGGGAACCGGCTGGCCGTCTTCAATAGCGTTCCATGGATATTGGCACTGCTGTTTGCCGTTGACCAGACCATAGCTGAAGGAACCTATCTTCTTCTCTTTGAATAGCGGCAAGATTGATGGGTAATCGGAGCCTCGGGTCCTGGCCATCCACTCTGAGCATAGCACAGGCCTGCCATATCGCTGGGCATATTCCACGAATTGGGCGCACCTTTCTATATTGTCGTAGCAATGGAAGGATATGATGTCGCTGTTCTCGCAGATGAAGTCGGAGATGGGCTTGTTGTAGGAGCGGGCATCCGGCAACGCGCACATCGGGGAGGTCAGTGGCTGAGATGGGTTCACCTCCCTGGCCCAGCGGTAAACCTCCTTGATGAAAGATATTGTGTCGAAGCCGTCCGAATGCTCCGGCTCATTATAAAGGCACCAGGCCAGGATGCGGGGATCATTCTTGTAGCGCTTCATCACCTGTTTAAGGTAGCGCTCGATAATAGGCCACTTTTCTGGATTATTGACAACATCTTTGCCCGGCGATGACATCCAAACTGAATTGTGCACTCCCGGCACAGGCTGGGGCTGAGGGCCGGTGTAGGGGTTCTTGATAGTGCCTCCGTTCGTGAAAAAGGTCATCAGGATACGCATCCCGTGCTTATCCGCTAGGCGCACAGTCTCCTCCAGCCTCTTCATAAAGCCTTTCGGATCTTCCTGCCAAACGACATCGCAGAGGAACAGCCTTATGGCGTTGAATCCCAGATCCTCAGCCAGTGCCAGTTCGCTGTCCACCACGTCCGGTTTGAAATATTCCTTCCCCCAGATCTCCACTGGAGTACCGCCGTATGAGGGCATATACACGCACCCGACAGGCCAGGGCTGCGAAGCATACCATTCATTGGCCTTCTCTTCACTCCACCTCTCCGCGGCTGCCCTGTCGCAGCTTGCGCACAGCCTGATTCTGCCAATGCTGAAGATCACGGCCAGGAGAATGAAAAGGACAAAAAGAAATCGAAGAAATGAAAGATGATGCTTCATGTCGGCTCGTTTTGACAAATATACTCATTCCATTGAGTATATCAATCTCATAGAAGATAACACCTTCCAGATACCCTTGACACCGACAGCGGCGGCTGACACATAAACAATATGCGGAAACAATAATCACCCATGTTGCCACCGTGTTATGGAAGTGGCTGGAATATAGCTATTTAATATATTAGATGGTGCGTTTTTCCGCACCAT
>OMQO01000105.1 GCA_900313275.1 uncultured Bacteroidales bacterium | reverse complement strand
TGGGCTCACAAAGGTTCAGGCGGCAGAGCCGACGATCACCTTAAAAGATGGGGGCCAGTATTCGGTGGAACTCAGCGCGGAAAATCCGGCCGTCCAGAAGGATCTTGACAGCTATATTGAAGAGCTGAAAGATACGGTGGGCGGAACGGTAGGTACAGAGACGGTCGCCTATTCGCTGGTTAACAGCGGAGGGGCGAATGTGCAGATGTTTCCTCCCACCAGCACTCCGGAAGCCTTGCCATAACGGTTCTGAGGATGTGGAGGAATCTCATATTGAGGAATGGTGCCCATAAGAATATCCCTCACAAGAGTGCTGGAGAGATCCTTTCCGTGATGCGGGGCTATCAACGAACTCATAGTACCGTGGATGCTCATCACACCAGCCATGTTCTCCATACCATGAAGTGTGGTGATATCGCTGAAGCCGATCAACCATTTTGGATTATCAGACATCTCTTTAAGAGGAAGGAGATCCACGAGCTGGATAGTACCGTAGCCACCACGATTGCATAGAATAGCCTTGATGGTAGGATCATGGAGCGCCCACAACAGGTCTGAGAGTCTTTCTTTTGGAGTACCGGCATATTTCCCGAGATATGTTTCCCCGACATTCTGCCCTACTACCGGCACCAGTCCCCACTCCCGAAGCACCATTGCCGTGGTGTCAACATTCTCCATAGGAGTGAAATAGGAGGGCGAGATAAGAGCCACTTTATCTCCAGGTGACAGGAAAGCGGGAGCCATACAAGACAGAAGCACAGTCGCATTGTCCACTTGTCCATCCTTGGAGCAGGAAACGACGCAAAGAAGCAGGGCGGCGAGGGCCGGAAAGACGATTTTTCTCATGTTGCTAATTTACTATTAAATGATTATATTAGTACACATAAAACAAGAATTATGATGAGAATTCGTTTTGTTTCACAGGTTTTAGCCCTCGCGGGGATGACCATAATGGTGTCATGTTCCGGAAAGTTCGAGCCTTTCTCTTTTGTCCATTGCGCGGACACCCAAATCGGCTTTATGGACAATTCTGAAGGTTTCACCCATTCCGATTCTCTTTTCAGGGCAGCCAGAATGGCGATCAACGATTTGAATCCGGAGGTGGTTGTCATCACCGGAGACTTGGTGGACGACATTGGTAATCCCCTGCAAAACAGCCTCTTCGAGAAAGGGTTAGCCGAGTTTGAGGCTCCCGTCTTTCTCATTCCCGGGAACCACGACTATAATAAGCAATGGACAAAGCAGATCAGGGACGAATACGTCGCCTTGAGAGGCTACGAGAGGTTCTCTTTCACAAAAAAGGGTTGTGCCTTCATCGGAATCGACACCAACTGCATCAAGGAGAACGCGGAAGAAGCTGAGGCTGAGCAGTTCAGCTGGCTGGAGGGAGAATTGCGCAAGTCCCGTAACGCGAAGTTCACCTTCCTGTTTCTCCACTGCCCCATATTCAAGAAAGACATCAGCGAGCCCGATGACTACGAGAATTTCCCTATGGAGAAAAGGGAAAAGTACATCTCCTTGCTTAAGGAATATGGTGTCGATGCTGTCTTAGCGGGTCACACCCACAAGGATTATGACACTGAATATCAAGGGATCAGACTTGTGGCAGCCAATCCGGTATGCGATGGCCTGGGGCACGGTCGCCCTGGCTTCAATGTGGTAAAGGTCGGGAAAGATGGATTTGAGATCGAGTTCCATCCCACCACAAACTAATGCCGCTTAGGAACTCGCTTTGAGGTTCCGATAGCTTCGACGGGACAAACGAGTGTGCAAAGGTGGCAGCCAACACATTTCGCCCCGTTGACATGTGGTACCCTGTCCTCAGCGAAACTTATGGCTTGGTGTCCACCGTCCCGGCAAGACAGGTAACAACGCCCGCAGCCGATACATTTGGCCGGATCAATCACAGGGTAAACCACAGTACTGCGATCCAAATCAGCAGGTCTGACAAACTCTCCAATCGCTTCTCCTACAATGTCTTCCAGTTTCGACACCCCTCTTTCAGCCAAATAAGAGCTCAAACCTGCGAGCAGGTCATCTATTATCCTATGGCCATATTCCATGACTGAAGTGCACACCTGGACGGTGCGGCATCCAAGCCGGATGAAATCCAAGGCGTCACGCCAAACCTCTATGCCTCCGATTCCGCTCAACTGGACACCACGCAGCACCGGATTCTGAGCCATTTCCATTATGAACCTCAAGGCGATAGGTTTCACCGCCCTTCCCGAATAGCCGGAGGTTGTCTTCTTTCCTGAGACATCTCCTCCCATCGTCACGGACTTGATTGTGTTTATCGCTGAGATCCCGTCAGCTCCAGCCAGATGTGCCGCGAGAGCCATAGTATTGATAGAAGCCACATTGGGCGTCATTTTGGGGATGACAGGGATGCTTACCGCTTGCTTGACGTATGCAGTATAGAAAGCCACCATCTCCGGATTCTGTCCGACATCGCTTCCCATCCCCGCTATACGCATCTGGGGGCATGAGAAATTAAGTTCGATGGCATCGACGCCCGCCGCTTCGGCTTGTTTTGCCAAGTCAATCCAATCTTCCTCGACCTGACCCATGATCGATGCGACCACCACTTTCGTGGGGAAATCTTTCTTCAAACGCCTCAAGGTCTCAAAATCCTCCTCATTCCGGTTCTCAGAAAGCTGCTCCATGTTCCTGAAACCGGCGAAAGTGCCTCCAGGAAGCCTTACGGCATCGAAACGGGGAGAAACTTCGTTAATCTCCTGCTTGCAAATAGTCTTGAAGAAAACACCTGCCCAACCTGCCTTAAAAGCCTCAGCGACCATCCCATAGTTGGTACATACAGCAGACGAGGCCAGAAAGAAAGGGTTTTCGCAATGAATCCCGCAGAAATCAATCCCGAGAGATGGTCCTTCCAAATTGATCTGCTCAGGTAAAGAAGCGGCCATCTCACGAAGATGCAGCGGTCTGTCATAATGGATACAGGCCTTCTCCGCTTTGGCAAGATCTTCCTTTGAACAACCTTCAAACCACCGGGCGGCTAATTTCTCATTTCCGAATCTTATCGCTCGCACTGCCCTGGCGGGATCGCCCGTATGGCAAGCTGCCGAGCATGGAGCATTCTCGCATAACAGGCAGCGAGCGGCCTCTTCTTTGATATTCAGCATTTCAGGTCATATTTGATGCATTTGCTAATATAGTCTTTTTCAGCAAAATTCCTATCTTTGTGGATATGAGAAAGCTTCTATTTATAATCACCATCGTTTCGCTGGCCCTTCAGGCAGAAGCCCAGACCATACAGAAAGGCAACAAGTTTTTCAACGGAAGGACACTCTACACTGTGCGTGAAGTCCGGATGGGAACAATAGTCTATATGACAGGCGAGAATTCCGCCGGAGATTATCTTGAGTTGACACTTGAGAAAGTCCCGGACAAGGCTGGTGCCTATACTCTCCAGCCAAGTGCCCAAGCCGACGACTCCCCTTTCCCCGGAGCCGGGTTTGACAATCCTGTGCTATATGTCAGGCAGCAGGGCATGAACTTTCTGGCAGTCAGCGGCACATTCGGAGACATCGTGGAGATCCTGACACTCACTCCAGACAACCTCGAGAACTGCCTTAGTCAGCAGGAATTCGCTGAATCACAATCACTTTACGACCTGGCTGACGGGATGCTCCTCAACAGCGCCCTGCTCGAGGCATGCCCTGATCTCGAACTTGACGACTTGTCCAGAAACAAACTGAATAAGAAAACTCCTTCAGTCATAGAGCGCTATAACCTCCAACTGGTCAACGGCATCATAGCCTTCCGGAAAGCCATGGAAGCTTTCAACAATCCCGATGGGCTTGGCTCGGACGGGCGCGGGCAGGACGAGATTGAGCTGGAGAACAATGTCAAGGCTCGTATCACACAGATATTCAAGGATGTAGCGCGACGAAACGCTGGCGGCGAGGGTAACCCTACGCCTGAAGACATCGTTAACATGTACACCACGACTCTTTGGAGAAACCTGGTGGACAGGGTGATGGCGAAAGACGAGGCTTCAGACGACATCGGTTTCTTTGACCACGACTACTGGACATTCAGCCAAGATCCTTCCCCTGACCTCAAGATCACAAAGATTGAAGTGGAAGAGTTGGACGATGTCCACGCCACCGCCTTTATCAGGTTCATCAATTGGCCAGGAGACAAGCCACAGACCATGTGGGTTGCGTTAGAGCTTGAGGATGGAGAGCTGAGAATCAATAATTTCCGGGATTACGACGATGCCTTTGACGACGGCTATTTCGACTATGTCAACGAAATGAGGGAATACCTCGGCGATTGACGGAAGCGTCAATACACCCCGGAGCCGAGCATCTCATCATCTTCGGAATACCAAGCGGCGAACTGGCCGGACGATATGCCCCTTTGAGGCATGTCGAACAAGATGAACAGCCCCGACGAACGCATCACTAGCCATGCGTCTTGCAATGGCTGGCGATAACGGACCCTGACCCTGTAGCGGCGGATTTCTCCCTCAATCATCGCGAGATCCTGCCTGATCCAATGAATATCCTTGGAATCAACCCGTAAGCAAACACGGGAGAGTCCTTTATGGCCATGGCCTTCGCCGACGTAGATTGTATTCGATTCCATGTCCGTAGCGATCACGAATACCGAGTCTTTGTGACCGCCTATATTGAGACCTTTGCGCTGACCGATAGTGTAGAATTGCGCACCGTCATGCCTCCCCACGATCTTTCCGTACGGATTATCCTTGTACCGTACCTTCTTGATGTGTTTCCTGCCGCTGCGGTAAACTTCCTGCTCAAACTTAATTTTCGAATAATCAATTGGTTCCGATAATCTCTCCCAATCCTCATCACTCAGCGCAGACAATTTCTGAGGGTCGAACACATTCGAATTCCTCCAAGGCTCCGGTGGCAATGCGCCGGGAGACCCGACGCTCTTTGCCACCGGAACTTCTAAGCGCTGGTTGTTGAAGGAAGCGCCACCTGAGTCCTCCGAGGAGAAAGCGGTTATCATTTGGGGCTCACCAGGCGTCTCAAGCAAAGAAGCCAGAGTGTCATGGACAAACCTGTACTGCTCATTGTCTTGATAGAAAGCATCATAGACTTCAACAACCTCGCCCTCTTTCGGAGCCAGCTTCTGCTTAAGGAAAGTCGGCAAATCGACCTTCCCGACGAAACAAATTCCCTGGGAATCTTTCTTATCCGCAGACGGAAGGTCCGCGATATGAGCGATTTGCCTTACCTCAGGCTTGGTCAGATGGCCAATCGGAAACAGAGCCTTACCCAGCTGATCCTGAGTCAATTGGCAAAGAAAATAACTCTGATCCTTATTCGGATCAATTCCTTCGAGTATTCTCCACTGAGGCTGGCCATCAATAAAAACCTGCCTTCCATCGGAATCCAGCAACGGGGCCTTCCTGCAATAATGCCCTGTCGCCACCATGTCGGCTCCCATCTTCTGGGCGGCTTCGAGAAAAGCGTCGAACTTGATCTCCCTGTTGCAAAGAATGTCAGGATTGGGAGTGCGGCCGGCCGAATATTCATTGAACATGTAATCGACCACCCTTTGGCGGTACTCTTTGGAAAGATCCACGAAGTAGAAGGGGATGCCTATCTTCCGGGACACTATCTCGGCCACAAACCGGTCCTCCTCCCACTCACAATCGCCATGGAGAGTGGCGTCGGCATCGTGCCAGTTCTGCATGAACATGGCGAACACATCGTAGCCCTGTTGCTTGAGAAGCAGGGCGGCGACGCTGGAGTCAACACCTCCGGATAATCCCACACAAACTTTCATGTCGCCGCAAAGATACCGCTTTCCCAGGATTTTTAGGTAATTATTAAGGATTTTAGTATATTCGCGGCAGGGAAAGTCGTACACGACCAGCTCCCTCTGAATCCCCCCAGGGCCGGAAGGCAGCAAGGGTAGGAGGTCGTAGCGGTGCGATGTGCTAAGCTTTCCCTTTTTTTATTAAGGTGAATTCTATCCGAGAAATTGCTTCTTGAAAGCTTCCAGTTTGGCCTCGACAGCAGGGGCGTTGGAGGCTGTCGCTCCAAAATAGAACTTGATCTTAGGCTCGGTTCCCGAAGGACGGACTGTCACCACATCTCCCTCAGCGTCAAAATATTGCAAGACATTTGACTTGGGAAGGCCGGTCTTTTCGGGCTGGTTGTAGTCGATGACCTTGACCACAGGCGACCCGGCCAGCTCCTTGGCGGGAGCGGAACGCATATCCTCCATTATCTTGGCGATCTCCTCGGCTCCCGACTTGCCTTTACGCACAAGATAAACCATGCTCTCCTTACGGTAGCCGAACTCTTCGTAAATCTTGTCCATCAGCTGGTAGAGGGTGAGTCCCTGATCAGCTGCCCAAGTAGCGCACTCGGCCACCATAGCGCAGGCTATCGGAGCATCCTTGTCGCGGACGAACTCTCCGATGTTGAATCCATAACTTTCTTCACCACCGCAGATGAACTCCTTCTTACCCTCATTCTCGCGCACGACCTCGCCGATCCACTTAAAACCGGTCAGAACATCATAGCATTCAACACCGAACTTCTTGCAAATGTCAGCGATCAGCTGGGTTGTGACTATCGTCTTCACGCAATACTTTGTGCCATCCAACTTTCCGAGCTCCTTCCAACGGGTCAGAATGTAATATGTCAGCATCGAAGCTGTCTGGTTGCCGTTGAACTGGACCATCTTGCCCTCATTGTTCCTCACAGCGATTCCGAGGCGGTCTGCGTCAGGGTCTGATGCCATAACAATATCGGCTCCTACCTCATCGGCTCTTTCCAACGCCATCTTCATGGCCGCCGGCTCCTCCGGATTCGGAGAAACAACCGTAGGGAAATCCCCGTCACTGACATCCTGGTCGGGGACATTGTACACATTGGTGAACCCGAGCCTCTTGAGGCACTCAGGAACGATCCTGACTCCGCAACCGTGCAGAGGGGTATAGACAATCTTTATGTCACTGTGCCTTGCCCTCGATTCAGGGCTCAAGGTCAGGGAAAGGATGTCATTCATGTAGGCCTCATCAACCTTCTTGCCCATTAGCTGAACCTCGCCGCAACGCTCACCCTTCTCAAACTTAACCTGCGAAGGATCAGAGACTTTACCCACCTCAGCTATAATGTCCTTGTCCACAGGAGGGACGATCTGGGCACCGTCAGACCAATAAACCTTGTAGCCATTGTACTCTTTAGGATTATGGGAGGCTGTCACCATGATTCCAGCCACGGCACCCATATACCTGATAGAATAGCTCAGCTCAGGAGTGGGACGTATGTTGTCGAACAAGAACACGTTGATGCCATTGGCGCTCAAGATGTCAGAAGCTATCTTAGCGAACAGCTTGGAGTTGTTGCGGCTGTCATAAGAGATGCAGACCCTTATATCATCTCCCTGGACATGTCCCAGAATGTAATTCGCGAGGCCCTGGGTCGCCATCCCTACAGTGTACTTGTTCATCCTGTTGGTACCGACTCCCATGATGCCGCGGAGGCCACCTGTGCCGAACTCAAGGTTCTTATAAAAGGCGTCTTCGAAACCTACTGGATCATTGTTCCTAAGTTCGATGACTTTCATCTTGGTCTCGGGATCGAAATCCCCTTC
>OMQO01000018.1 GCA_900313275.1 uncultured Bacteroidales bacterium | reverse complement strand
CATCGGCGCCAAGCGCCTGCATATCCCGATCTTCCACATGGAAGCGGGCAACCGCTGCAAGGACGAATGCCTGCCGGAGGAGACGAACCGCCGCATTGTCGACATCATCTCCGATGTGAACATGGCCTATTCCGAGCACGCGCGCCGCTATCTTGCCGATTGTGGGCTGCCGAAAGAGCGTACCTACGTCACAGGTTCTCCGATGGCCGAAGTGCTCCACAATAACTTGGCCGAGATCGAAGCCAGCGATATTCACTCTTTGATAGAGCTTCAAGGTAGCCGTCAGCGACTCACCTATCACCACCTCTGAACGGCTGAGTGACAGCCTCAAGAAAAGATCCTCGGAAGGGATCTCGCCGGAAGCAGCTTTTTGTTTGGCGCTATCCTGACCGCTTGGGGATGAGCCTTGAGATGAAGAGCCGCCACCTTGGCCTGAAGAAGACGCTGATGACGCGTCCGTCACCACCTGAATGGAAAACGGAGATGAATAAATCTTATCTCCAGACACTGTGGCCGAGGCAACGGGAATCTGGAATGTTCCCTTCGCCTTGGGAAGGAGAATGTAGGTGTAGGTTGTCTGATGGGAGGACGACCTCTTGCCATTTATGATCTGAATGCTGGTCGAAGTACCTTTCTGCGGCCCCCAAACGAGTTGGAAATCATCGCCTTGCGACCATGTGAAGTCCGAAGGGGTCTTCTCTCCCTCAATAATGAAGGTGACATTGAAGCGCTCATCCGCCCCCACGACATTCGGAGCCTCCACCTTGATGGAACCCTGCGCATAGGAAAGGGTTGGGATGAGAAGCGACAGCAGCGCCCAGAAATATATTCGAAAAACTCTATTCATCATCTTTACCAATTCTTCTCCTTTTGACGGGACTTCAAAACCGCGGCCTTCTCTTTTCCGACCTTTTCTTGGGTCTCTTTCTCCCTGGCCTGGATGGCGTTCAGCATCTGCTGGGCCTGCTGGGGAGATATCTTGGCATCACCCTGACCTTGACCTTGGTCCTGATTCTGGTCTTGGTTCTGGTTCTGGTTTTGATCTTGATTTTGATCTTGATTTTGATCTTGGTTCAGGTCCTGATTCTGATCCTGGTTTTGGTTCTGGTCCTGGTTCTGGTCGCCACCACCTCCGCCGCCACCATCTTTTTGGAGCATCAGCTTGGCGTAGGCATAATTCTCTTTGGCGTCCATGTCTTCAGGCCTGCGGAGAAGGGACTGCTTGTAAGCCTCTACCGCCGCTGACCAGTCCTTTTTCTTCACGGCGACATTGCCGAGATTGTAGTAATAGTCAGCCCCATTCAGATTATCAGGAGCGGAATCCTTCAACTTGTCAAGAGCCTTCCCGGCCTCCTCGAAATTATCCTGCCGGTACAATGAGTTGGCCAGATTATAGGACGCGGCGAAAGAAGTGGTGTCTTTCAACTGGGCCTTCCTGTAGTCAATCTCGCTCTCCTGCCAGTTGCCTTTCTTGAACTGACGGTTACCGGAGCGCACCTCCCTGCGGTCTGTCTGGGCAAACAAGCCTTGGCAAACCAACACGGTCAGAAACGCCGTCAAGATATATCTGAAACTTCTCATTTCCCGAACAAATGCCTACGAGACTTCCTCTCGCCGATCAACATTTCCAATACGAACAAAACCAACGCGATAGCCAAGAAGTACATGAACTGCTCGTCATATTCCTCGAAGACCACGGAACTGTATTCCTCCTCCTGAAGCTTCTTGATGTCGGAGATGATTGGAGTGAGCCCGAACTCATCATTACCGGCGCGCACATAAGCGCCACCGCCAGCCTGGGCTATCTCTTTGAGGGTGTCCTCGTCAAGACGGGTAACCACGATGTTGCCCTCTTTGTCCCTCAAAAGCCCGCCATCCATAGGAATCGGCTGTCCGTCAGGAGAGCCCACCCCGATAGTATAGACCTTGATTCCTGCCTCCGCCGCTTGGGAAGCGGCAGCCACAGCGTCATCCTCATGGTTCTCCCCATCTGTGATGACTATGATCGCCCTGCTGTTCTCACTCTGGGCGCTGAAACTCCTGATGGCAGTGTTGATGGCGTCCCCGATAGCGGTGCCTTGGATAGGAATCGATTCGGTCGAAATATTCGACAGGAACATCTTGGCGCTGACATAATCAGAGGTTATCGGCAACTGCACGAAAGAACTGCCTGCGAATATGATAAGGCCGATCCTGTCCCCTTGAAGTTTGTCCGTGATTCTTGATATGGCGAGTTTGGCTCTTTCGAGACGGTTAGGGGAATAGTCTTGGGCCAACATCGAATTGGAGACATCCAAGACGACCATTATCTCAGCACCCTTGACCTTGTATTCCTTCAACTTGGCTCCGATCTGAGGCCTGGATAGACCTATCACGAAGAAAAAGAACGCCAGGGAATACAACACGGACCTGACCCACCTCTTGGACTTGGACCAAGATGGCATCAGCTCCGTGACGAGCGCCTCATCCCCAAGCTTGCGCAGGCGCCTCTTTCTCGCTCCCATCCACAGCGCCAAGCCGAGGAAGAAGAACGGGATCAGCAGCAAAAGCAGCAGATATTGTGGATGAGCGAAAATGATCATGGTAATCTCCTTAAAACCAATGATTTGATAAGCATTTCAAGAAGGAGGCACAGCAGTGCCGCCAATGCGTAGCCACCGAACAGTTCCTTGTACACAGGGAAACTGTCCACGGACACCTTGGCCTTTTCCATCTTGTTGATCTCTGAATATATCTCCGAGAGTTTCGTGTTGTCGGTGGCCCTGAAATAACGTCCGCCGGTTGTCGCGGCTATGCTGGTAAGCAACTTCTCGTCAATCTCCACCTTCATGTTCTGAACCTGAACTCCCCAAGGTGTCATAACAGGATAAGGAGCCTCCCCATTGGCTCCCACTCCGATGGTATAGACCCTAATCCCATATGTCTTAGCGATTTCCGCAGCCGTCTCTGGAGCCACCTCGCCACTGTTGTTTACTCCATCGGTGAGGAGGATCACAACACGGCTCTTAGCATCAGAATCCTTGATCCTTGCCACCGCCGTGGCCAAACCGTTGCCGATAGCGGTGCCGTCCTCTATAAGGTCGGTGGATATCTCCTTCATCAGATTTATGAGAGTGGCCCTGTCGGTGGTCAGAGGGCATTGGGTGTAGCTCTCCCCCGCAAAGACAACAATTCCCATGCGGTCCGTTGGTCGCTGGGCAATGAACTCAATCGCTATGTCCTTCGCGGCGCTTATCCTGTCCGGCTTGAAATCTCTCGCCAACATACTGGTGGAGACATCCATAGCCAGGACGATGTCGATGCCTTCGGTGTCCACCCTGTCCACCTTGGTCGAGGAGCGTGGCCTGGCAATCGCCACTACGATGAGACAAAGGGCAGCGGTCCTGAGCGCGAACGGAATATGCCTGACTACTCCAAGCACTGATTTGCCGCCTGCTCTCCAAGGGGTTGCCTTGGAGACCCTGAGGTGGGGCTTGCGATCCGTGATCTCAAGATAGATGTACCTCAGGACAAGGAGCGCTGGTACGAGCAGCAGCCAGAGTAGTTTGGGATACTCGAAAAACATCACTCAGTTCCTCCTTCTTCTGTCATGTCCGGTTGGTGAGCCTGTCGAACCACAGGCCCTTCGTCCGGTTGGTGAGCCTGTCGAACCACAGGGACCGGTGAAACCTGATAGGTCGAAGTGACAAATCGTACGGCCAGCGGCACCGCCGCGGCGTTTTCCTCATCCGAGGCGAAAGCCTTGGCGAACTTGACCATGTCCGCCGTCTCAAACAAGTCCTTGGTCTGGACGAACAAGTCCGCGGGCACGTCAGTCTTACCCAGACTGTCGAAAATCTCAGCCGTCGTCATCTCTGGAGCGTCAATCCCATAGCGGGCATCGATATATTCCCTGAGTGTGTCCGTGATCCCTGAATAGAATGCCTTCTGCTTGTCTTTCACCCAATACTTGTCGCTGCGGTACTTCTCGAGTTTGCGAAGCGCCACAAGGTAAGCGGGCTCGTCAGGAGCCGCCTCAGGAGAGGTCTTTCTCCTTCTAGCGATGATTAACGACCTGATCAGGAACACCAGCAAGGCAGCCAGCAAAACAGCGGCAAGGTAAGGAAGAACCTCTTGGAAGGTCACTGGATATTTGATCTGGCCTTTGATGTCATGGATGACATAGGTGGTGGTGTCCACAGGAATCGTGAAGACCTGAAGCTCAAGAGGTTTGAATTTGAGGGTGTCAAACTCGCCGGCCGTCTTTTCCTGAATGACCGAAAGTGGAGGGAGAAGATAATCGCCTTCCTCAAAAGAAGTTATGAGGAGATAAAAATCCACGTCAAGATGCTTGGGGCCCTTTTTCCCTCCGACTGTCCGAAGCGTGTCAGCGGTCCAAGAACGCACAATCTCCACACTATCCCCGGGCATGAACCCCTTCGAGAAGTCAGGAAGCAGCACGCCAGCATCGGCGGGAATCCCTTTCAAGTGGAATCCGTAACGGAGCTGGTCACCTATCAGGACAGAATCCCTCTTCTGGAGGTTCTCAAGGAAAGAATCCTCGGAGAGAGGCTTTCCCTGCCCTATCGCCAAAGGCCCGGTCAGAAGGGCTAAGATGAATATTCCCAACAACTTCCGCATCATCATCTCCTCCCGAAAAACGCCATCAGACCCTTCACATAGTCATCCCCAGTGGCGATGTCCACGGAATCGATCTGGTAGCGGTTGAAAAGCTTTTTCTCATTCTCATTCACTTTCCCAAACCAACGGGAATACTCAGCGCGCACCTTCCTGTTGGAAGTGTTCACCCAGGCGGATTCTCCAGATTCGGAATCCTTTATGTGGACGAGCCCGACCGAGGGGATGGTCTTCTCCCTCGGGTCATAAACCTTGATGACTGATATATCATGCCGACCCCGAGCCACCTTCAAAGCGTCCTCATAACGGGGAGAACCCTCGGAATCCACATCCAGCATGTCGGAAAGCACGAAAGCGGTGCATTTTTTCTTGATGGCATTTGTGAGGTAGCGAAGAGCCTCGCCGACATCAGTACCATCAGAAACAGGCTTAAGCTCAATTATTTCCCTGATGATGTGAAGCAGATGGCTCCTTCCTTTCTTAGGAGGGATGAACTTCTCAACCCTGTCGCTGAAGAAAAGAGCTCCGACCTTATCATTATTAATAATGGCCGAGAAACTAAGAACGGCCGCGATCTCAGCTATCAAGTCCCTCTTGGTCTTTTCCACAGTGCCGAAAAGGCCGGAACGGCTGATGTCAATCAACAAGACCACAGTCATTTCCCTTTCCTCCTCATACACCTTGACATAAGGAGAGCGGAGACGGGCGGTCACATTCCAGTCCATCGAGCGAGGGTCGTCACCGTACTGGTACTCCCTCACCTCACTAAAGGCCATACCACGGCCCTTGAAAGCGCTGTGGTACTCGCCGGCGAAGATCTGGTGGGATAGGGCCCTGGTGCGGATCTCTATCTTCCGGACCTTCTTGAGAAGCTCATTGGCTGAAGGGGTTGAAGGCATCTTCGGGAATAATCATTAAGGAACCTGAACGGCGTTGATGACCTCGGCGATAATCTGCTCAGTGGTAACATTCTCAGCTTCAGCCTCGTAGGTCAGGCCAATCCTGTGGCGCAAGACCTCATTGCATACAGCCCTGACATCCTCGGGAATCACATATCCTCTGCGCCTGATAAAAGCGAAAGCCTTAGCGGCCATCGCCAGGGAGATGCTCGCCCTCGGAGAACCTCCGAATGAGATGAGGTCCTTCAACTTTCCAAGGCCGTATTCCTCGGGAGTCCTGGTCGCATAGACTATGTCAACAATGTAACGCTCAATCTTCTCATCCATGTACACGTCCCGGACGACCTGGCGGGCCCTGACGATGTCCTCGGGCTTGATCACAGGTGAGGCCTTCGGGAACTCGCCGGAGTTATTCATCCGGATGATGAGTTTCTCCTCCTCTTTCTTCGGGTAGCTGACGACTACCTTCAACATGAAACGGTCAACCTGGGCTTCAGGAAGAGGATAGGTCCCTTCCTGCTCGATAGGGTTCTGGGTCGCCATCACAAGGAAAGGCTCAGGGAGCTTGAAAGTCTCGTCGCCGATTGTGACCTGACGCTCCTGCATAGCCTCGAGGAGAGCGGACTGGACCTTGGCCGGAGAACGGTTGATCTCATCCGCCAGCACGAAGTTGGCGAAGACAGGACCCTTGTGGACCTCGAACCTCTCGTCCTTCTGGGAATATATCATCGTACCCACAAGGTCAGCTGGAAGGAGGTCCGGAGTGAATTGGATACGGCTGAACTTGGCGTCGATAGCTTGGGACAAAGTGCTAATCGCCAATGTCTTGGCCAAGCCAGGCACACCTTCCAGAAGGATATGCCCGTTGGCCAGGAGGCCTATCAGCAGGTTCTCCACAAGCTGTTTCTGGCCCACGATGACCTTTCCCATCTCCAAGGACAGCATGTCCACGAAGGCGCTCTCCTTCTGGATCCGGTCGTTCAATTCTTTGATGTTGACACTTTCCATGTTATGTTCTTTTTTATATTTTCGCGTTACAACAATAAGCCTCCTCATGCGCTACAAGATCATCCTTTCCTATGACGGCTCCGGCTTTCACGGCTGGCAGATGCAGAACCATGCCAAAACCGTCCAAGAGTGTCTCCAGGATGCCCTGTCCACTCTCTTGAAAGAGAGAATCGCCGTCACTGGGGCCGGCAGGACCGACACTTCTGTCAACGCTATCGGCTATGTCGCCCACTTTGACACATCGGTCGAGGACCTTGACGCGGAACAATTAGGCTACAAATTAAATGCCATCCTACCCCACGGAATCAAGGTTCATGGGCTCTCCACCGCGGCCTCTGATTTCCACGCCAGGTTTGATGCCAAGCAAAGAGTTTACAAGTATTTCATCCACAGGAAAAAGGATCCGTTCGCTGACAGGTTCTCCTACCTTTACACCTTCCCCCTGGACGTGGAAAAGATGAACCAGGCTGCCTCAAAATTGCTCGGAACCCACGATTTCAGCTGTTTCGAGAAGACAGGAGGAGACAACAAGACCTCAATCTGCACGGTCACAAAAGCGGAATGGGCAGCGTATTCGCCTGACCATGAGCGACTTCTGGGCTATCCTGCCGAAGAAGGAGACTATCTGGTGTTCACCATAAGCGCCGACCGTTTCCTAAGGAATATGGTAAGGGCGGTTGTCGGGTCGCTTCTTGACATCGGCAGAGGTCGGCAGGAAGTGGAGTGGATGGACACTCTTGTCAGTGGCGGCAATCGTTCCGATGCCGGAGAATCAGTTCCGGGACATGCTTTATTCCTTTGCAAGGTAGATTATTAAGGAAAAGTCGTTTTTTTTCATTACCTTTGCAAGTTGGTGGCGTGATATGTGCAGTTCGCGCCATGTGGTTGATTTGACAAACAATAAACGTACGTTATAATTATGTTGTTCCATCTTTTACAAGTAGGCCTTGACTCCGTCGCGACGGAAGCGGCCGAAACCGCCGCGAGGGTCGCGGAACCCGCTTTGCAGGCCGCTCCTCAGCAAGTCGAGCAATCTTTCTCACTGATCCAGATGGCAGCGAAAGGTGGCTGGTTGATGATTATCCTCGCCATCCTGTCCGTCATCGCCATCTACATTTTCGGGAAAAAGTGGTGGATGATCCACAAGTCCCAGCAGGTTGACAAAAACTTCATGAGGGACATCCGTGACTATATTCACGAAGGCAAAGTCAAGAGCGCCCTCTCGCTCTGCGAGAAATACGACTCTCCGGTCGCCCGCCTGGTCGAGAAAGGTATCGAGAGAATCGGCCGCCCGCTGACCGACATCCAGACCGCTGTCGAGAACACCGGTAACGTCGAGATCGCAAGACTTGAGAAAGGTCTTCCCACCTTGGCCACCATCGCTGGTGGAGCCCCTATGATCGGATTCCTCGGCACTGTCCTCGGTATGGTACAGGCCTTCTTCAATATGGCCAACGCTGGCAACAACATTGACATCACCCTCCTGTCAAGCGGTATCTACACCGCCATGATCACCACTGTCGGAGGTTTGATTGTCGGTATCCTCGCCTACTTCGGCTACAACTATCTCACCGCCCAGATCTCCGACCTGATGTTCAAGATGGAGACTGCCACAATCGATTTCATCGACCTTCTGCACGAGCCTGCGGATAACGAAGAGGAGAATTAGCACATGGCTTTCAAGAGATCAACAAAGGTCAATGCGGAGATGTCAATGTCTTCGATGACTGACCTGGTGTTCCTGCTGCTGATCTTCTTCCTGGTCACCTCGACACTGGTCAATCCGAACGCGTTGAAGCTCCTGCTGCCGAAGAGCACTGGGCAAGTGAGCGCCAAGCCCACTGTCAGTGTCTCGATCAAGGACTGGGGTGGTGACACCTACACATACCACCTCAATGGTGACGAGAACCCGGTCCAGTACGCTGACCTTGAAGACGGCCTTGTCGGCCTGCTTCAGGGCGAGGAGGATCCTACCTTCTCAATCTACACCGATGAGAGCGTTCCGGTCAAAGAGGTCGTGTCCATCATGAACATCGCAAAACGGAACCATTACAAAGTGATATTGGCCACACAGCCCGAATAATGAAACAGTACCTTCGCGAAAGAGAGAAGGAGGCGAAAGTCTCCACCACGACGGGGATCGTCCTTACGGTCGCCGTCCACCTTGTGGTCTTGCTTTCTTGCGCGTTCACTGGCCTGAGCTACATCTATCCACCACCTGAGGAACAGACCTTCCTTATAGACTTCGAGGACGAGGAGCTCCAGGAGATAAGAAGGCAGAGGATGGGAAGGCAGCCCCAAGCTGAGGATATTGACAAGACCAAGCCAGTGGAACTGATCCAGAGGAGCGAGTCCCCTATCAAATCTGACAGGCCTAACAAGACAGCTGAGGCGAAGCCTGATGACTTTGGCGATGTGGAAGTCCCGACCCCGAAAGAGGAGATCAACAAGAATGCTCTCTTCCCGGGAATGAGCAAGAAAGACTCCGCGCTTGCCCCCCATGGGGCCACAAACCCCTCCGCCGAGTTCAAGGCCGGCCACCCGAAAGGCAACACCCAGGTCGGAAAAGCTGATGGCACACCCAATGCCCATGTGAAGGGCCGCAGCGTGCTGGGCGCGCTTCCAAAGCCTGATTATGCCGTTCAAGACGAAGGCAAGGTCGTGGTCGATATCTGGGTTGACAACTATGGAAACGTGACAAAAGCTATTGCGGGCGGACAAGGCACGACAGTGAGCAACCAAGCCCTTTGGGCAGCCGCCAGGGCAGCCGCCATGAAAGCCCATTTCAACCAGAACGCTGATGCTCCCGCATTGCAACAAGGAACAATAACTTACATTTTCAAACTCAAATAAATTCACCTAATTTAATTCAAAAAAGTGGCGTGAGCCACAATCTATCATGGAAGAAAATCACAACGGTGGTCATGAGAACCACGAAGAGCGTAGGGATTACGCCAGGAACGAAGGATCCCAAGGAAACTATTCAGCGGAAGGGCGCAAGTTAAGGCCCAGAAGGAAAGTGGGATCGTACAGCAACGACAACAGAAGAAACGACAGGTCAGGAGGTTACGGCCAAGGCGGCGAGAGACGTTCTTACAGCCAAGGTCGTCCAAGCTATGGTCAGGACCGCCCCCGTTATGGTGAGGATCGCCCTCGCTATGGGGAAGACCGTCCACGTTATGGAGAAGCCCGCCCTCGCTATGGAGAGGATCGTCCTCGCTATGGAGAGAGCCGCCCAAGAACCGGTGAGGACAGGCCCCACCGCCCCCGTTACAACGAGGATCGTCCCCGCTACGGTGAGAGCCGCCCGAGGTACAACGAGGATCGCCCGAGGTACAATGAGGACCGTCCCCGCTACGGCGAGAGCCGCCCGAGAACCAATGAGGATCGTCCCCGCTACGGACAGGACAAGCCTCGCTTCAGCGAAAGCCGCCCCACATCCTATGGTGAAAGGCCGCGTCGCGGCGAGAATAAGGCTGGTTTCTCAAGACCGGCTCCTAAGAAGGCCGCACCTAAGAAGACACATAAAGTCGGACCTCATTTCACCGCCACAGACGAGGCAGGAATCAATCAGATGCTTTCAAGAAAGCCCCAGGTGGACAATCCGGTATATTCAGATAATGACACCGCCCCGACTCCGATCAAGGAGGAGATCCGTCTCAACAAGTTCATTGCCAACTCCGGAGTGTGCTCCCGCCGCGAGGCTGACACCCTTATTCAAGCTGGAGTTGTCACAGTCAACGGAGAGGTTGTCACCGAGCTCGGAACCAAAGTCAACGTCCTCAAGGACGAGATCCGCTTCAACGGTGAGAGGCTCAAGGGAGAGGAGAAGGTCTATATAGTGATGAATAAGCCGAAAGGCTTCGTGACCAGCGCGAGCGACCCTCATGCTGATAAGACCGTCATGGATTTGATCAAGGGTTGCAAGGCACGCGTCTTCCCTGTCGGAAGGCTTGACAAGAACACAACCGGCATCCTGATGTTCACCAACGATGGTGAGATCGCCGAGCAGTTGACCCACCCTTCCTACAACAAGAAAAAGATCTACCAAGTCATTCTTGACAAGGCTCTTGACGAGGCTGATAAGGAAAAGATACTCAACGAGGGTCTCGAGTTGTCGGACGGCAACATCAAAGCTGATGAGCTTGAGTACATCGACGCGGAAGACCATCGCAAACTCGGAATCGAGATCCACTCCGGCAAGAACCGTATCGTCCGCAGAATCTTCGAGAGCTTGGGCTACACCGTCAAAGCTCTTGACAGGGTCTATTTCGCCGGTCTGACGAAGAAGGGCCTGAAGAAGGGCGAGTGGAGATACCTCAGCGAGGGCGAAGTCAATGTCCTCAAGATGGGGGCCTATGTCTAATCAAGAAGGGAATATGGAACACAGGGCTGGATTTGTCAACATCGTCGGTAATCCGAATGTGGGCAAATCCACGCTCATGAACGCCCTGGTCGGAGAGAAGCTTTCGATTGTCACGGCAAAGGCCCAGACGACGAGGCACAGGATCATGGGTATCGTCAACACTGACGAGTACCAGATCGTCTATTCCGACACCCCGGGCATGCTGAAGCCCAACTACCGCCTCCAGGAGGACATGATGAAGTTCGTGGATGCCGCCATAGGCGACGCGGACATCATCCTCTATGTGACGGATGTCATCGAGAAAAGCGACAAGAACCAGGAATATATCCTCAAGCTCCAGAAGATCGACTGCCCGGTCGTGGTGGTCATCAACAAGATCGACATCAGCGACCAGCCGAAGGTGGTGGAACTCATCAAGTACTGGCAGGAGATCCTTCCGGAGGCGACCATCATTCCAGTGTCGGCTAAAGAGAGATTCAATCTCGAAAGTGTGCTGGAGGCCGTTGTGAGCAAGCTTCCTGTCGCTCCTCCATGGTTCGACAAAGATCAGTTCACAGACAGGAATCTCCGTTTCTTCGCCTCTGAGATCATCAGGGAAAAGATCCTGGAGAACTACAGCCAGGAGGTACCTTACAGCTGTGAGGTGGTGATCGAGGCTTTCAAGGAAGGGAAAGAGCGTTATGAGATCAGCGCCGTGATCCTCGTCACGAGGGATTCCCAGAAAGGGATCATCATCGGCAAGGGCGGCGCGGCTCTCAAGAAGACCGGCACTGAGGCGAGGTTGGAGATGGAGGACTTCTTCCAGAAGAAGGTGTTCCTCCAACTGTTCGTGAAGGTGGATGCGGATTGGAGGGACTCTCGCAGGGAACTGCGGAAGTTCGGCTATGAGGAATAATCGGAAATAACAAGAAACCAAGGAATTAAGGAGCAAGGAATATGGAGAAGGAAGACCAGTGGGAAGGCAATCAGGATCCCGAGGAGAACAACGAGGACGAGCGGATTGAGGATGTGACGGAAGATTCCGCCGCTCCCTCGACTGGCAAGTACGACAAGCTGCTCAGTTCCGACAGCCATAAGTACAAGCTGTCCGGGATGTTCAAGGACTGGTTCCTGGACTATTCCTCCTATGTTATTCTCCAAAGGGCCGTTCCGCACATAGTGGACGGCTTGAAGCCCGTGCAAAGGCGTGTGCTTCACGCCATGTACAAGATGGACGACGGCAGCTACACCAAGGTGGCTAACATCGTCGGACAGGCCATGCAGTACCACCCCCACGGAGACGCCTCCATCCTTGGAGCTCTTGTCCAGCTGGGCCAGAAAGGCCTTCTTATCGACTGCCAAGGAAACTGGGGTAATATTCTCACAGGCGACAGCAACGCCGCTCCAAGGTACATCGAGGCCAGGCTGAGCAAATTCGCAAAAGAAGTCGTGTTCGACCCGAAGGTCACCCACTGGATGACCTCTTATGACGGCCGCAACCAGGAGCCCACAGAGCTCCCGGTCCGCTTCCCTCTCCTGCTCGCCCAAGGCACCGAAGGCATCGCCGTCGGTATGGCCTCAAAGATTCTTCCTCACAACTTCAATGAGCTCCTGGACGCTTCCGTGAGCATTCTGGAGGGCAAGGACTTCACAATCTATCCGGACTTCCCCACCGGCGGCAGCGCCGACTGCAGCAACTACAAGGACGGAGCCCGTGGCGGAAGCGTGAAGGTCCGCGCGAAGATAGAGAAGATCGACAAGAACACCATCGCGATCACTGAGATCCCTTACGGGAAGACCTCAGAAGTGATCAAGGACTCGATAGTCAAGGCTAAGGAGAAGGGTAAGATCAAGATCAAGAAGATTGAGGACATGACGACGGACAAGGTGGAAATCCTCATCCATCTGCCGAACGATGTCTCCCCGGACAAGACTATCGATGCCCTCTACGCCTTCACAGACTGCGAGTGCAACATCGCCCCGAATGCCTGCGTTATTGTTGATAACAAGCCTCAGTTCCTGAGTGTCAAGGACATACTCATCTACGACACCAATCACACGAAGGACCTTCTAGAGTGGCAGCTGCGCATCCGTCTCGACGAGCTCGAGGACGAGTGGCACTACGACTCCCTCGAGAGGATATTCTTTGAGAACCGTGTCTATAAGATCCTGGAGCAGGATCAGAAGAGTTGGGAAGAGCAGCTCGACGACGTGTTCGCCGAGATGAAAAACTACCAGGACCTCCTCCGCAGGGAGATCACCATGGATGACATCCACAAGCTTGTGGAGAAGCCTGTCCGCAAGATCTCCAAGTTCGACACAAAGGCGATGGACGAGAAGATCGCCTCGATCGAGGCCGAGATGGAGAAGGTCAGGGACAACATCGAGCACATCACTGAATACACGATCGCATGGTTCAAGGGCCTCAAAGCCAAGTACGGGAAGTCGTTCAAGCGCCAGACAGAGATCTCGGCCTTCGAGACCATTTCCGTCACAAAGGTCGTCAGCAACAACGCCAAGCTCTACGCCAACTTTGAGGAAGGCTTTGTGGGACTGAACCTTAAGAAGGACGACAATGGAGTGTTCGTCAGCGAATGTTCCGACCTGTCGGAGATTCTGGTGATCTCCAAAGACGGCAAGTACCGCATCACTAAGGTCACCGACAAGGCTTTCTTCTGGAAAGACCTCCTATATGTGGGAGTGTTCAACCGGGGCGACGAGAGAACCATCTACAACGTCATCTACCGGGATGGCAAAACCTCTGTCTCCTACGCCAAGAGGTTCTCTATCACGAGTGTCACACGCGACAAGGACTACGACATCACGACCGGCAAGGAAGGATCGAAGATCCTCTGGTTCACCGTCAACACCAATGGTGAGGCGGAGAGTGTCAGGATCTACCTGCGCCCCCGTCCGAAGCTCAAGAAGACGCAGATGGAGTATGACTTCTCGACTTTGGGCATCAAGGGAAAGACTTCCAGAGGCAATCTCGTGACCAAATTCGCGATATCCAAGATCCAGCTTAAGAGCAAGGGTGTCTCCACAATCGGAGGGAAGGGAATATGGTTCGACGCTGATATCCAGAAGCTTAATGATGAGCAAAGGGGTTTGTACCTCGGTGAGTTCGGCCCTGAGGACAAGGTCTTGGCGATATTCAAGGACGGCACATTCTACACGACATCCTTCGATGTCTCGAACCGTTATCAAGGCCAGATCTTGAGGATCGAGAAGTTCGATCCCGGTAAGACTTTCACTGCCCTTTACTGGGATGCCACAGCCAAGGCATTCTATGTCAAGAGATTCAGTTTCGTACTCAGCGACAACACTCCTCAGTCGTTCATCGCTCCGGGAGCGAAATCCTACCTTGTCGATCTAACTGACGACCTCCATCCGCAATTCCAGGTGATATTCGGGAAGAAGTACGAACACCGGGATCCGGAAAATATTGACGCGGAGGAGTTTATCGCAAAGAAGGGTTTCACGGCCAAGGGCAAGAAGTGTCACCAGTACGACCTCAAGAAGGTCCGGTTCATCGAGCCGCTTGACAAACCTGACGTGGAGGCCGGACAGCCGTCCGAGCCCGGCCAAGTCCATCCTCGCTCCGCTGCGGCTGAGTATGGCCTAAGCTCGGAGGCTGCTCCGGACAGCGACGTCATCCCCGGCCCGACCGGGGATCCCACAGCCGAAGCGCCTCTCGACATAATCGAAACTCCCGGTCCTTCGACGGACTCAGGTGCCGGGGAAGGTCTTCCGGACATCGACGACCTTCCCGCTGAAGGCGACTTCTTCGAACCCACCTTATTCTAATGAATATGAATAACATCTCCCTCATAGGCTTCATGGGGAGCGGAAAGACCAGTGTCGGGAAGGAACTCGCGAAACTCCTCCCCGACATGGAGCTTATCGACCTCGATTCGTACATCGAAGCGATGTCCGGCAGGACTATTCCGGAAATATTTGAAACAGAGGGAGAAGCGGCTTTCCGAGAGATGGAGAAGTCTGCCCTCGAAGACATCTTCCTGACAGGCGAGCTGACCGGCTCGTCATACATCCTCTCGCTCGGAGGGGGCACTGTCACATCTGAGGCCTGCAGGAGGATGATCAGGAGGAACTCAACCTGTTTCTACCTCAAAGCTTCCATCGACACCCTTGTCAGCAATCTGGAGACCTGGCCCGGAGACCGCCCGATGCTCAAAGGCGGGAAGAGCCTCCGCTCCCGAGTCGAGGAACTTATGACCACCCGGGGACCCATCTATGAGAAGACCGCCCATCATGTCATAAAAATTGACGGCAACGATTACCTCGCCGCCGCCGTGGAAATAGTCAGTCTTCCATAGTTACCCGTTGTTGAGTCCAACGAAGAGTATCGCTTCCGAAGAAATTCAGTCTAGGCTGAGATGCGGGTAGAGGTGTGGACGGGAGCACCTCTACCGTCAAAAATGGCCTAAAATGCTGGTAGAGGTGTAGACGTGAGCACCTCTACCTGCATGTCTTAATCTATTTAATAACAAGCCAGGTGTAGCCGGAGGCGGGAATTGTGACCTTCACTTCCGCACTGTAGTCACGGCTTAGACGATAAACGTGGGCTTTGCCTCCGCGCTCGCTGATGCTTGCCTTACGGCTCAAGCCGGTGTAGTAGAGCGGAAGCTTGATTGTTCGTGTAATGTCCTCTTTTGTAGGGTTATAGAGCATAGCGAACCCTTTTTCCTCGAGACTGGGATTGACATGCATGATTCCGTCCCAATCCCGTCCGTCGGGACGGCGAAGGTGAATGATGTCACTAGAGAGTATATCCCGGTGGGCTTTGTACCAATTAATTACTTCGATCACGGCCTCTTTTGTCCGCTCGGTGTCGTAGAGACGGAAGCCACGGTAACATGACTGGACTCCAGAGCCGTAGTTCTGAATCATGTGGGCTTTGTAGGCATCCAGATGCTCGTCCAAAGGCTCAAGTGTCGCGGCCGCACCGCCTCCCTGATACTGGACAAGTGGAGTGAAGGTCCAACTCGCAGTGGGAACCTTTCTCCAAGTTCCATCGTAGATGTTCTGGCGGCCAAGGATGATCTGCCTGTCCCTGGGAAGTGACCAGTTGACCTCACGGTAGCCGATGAAGCCCTTGGTCGAGCCGATCAGAAGAGTCCCATCGTCCGGGACATTCATGTATATGTCCTTGGCTCTCATCCACTTGTAAAGATCCTCAAGCATTTTCCTCTGCTTCCACTGGGAGTCGCCTAAGCCTTTATGGAAGGCGTGGGAAGTGGAGGCGCAAGGGTCACCGGAGTATGAGCCGTCATGCTCGAAGAATTCCATTCCGGTCCTCTCGAAGAATGACTTTATTTTACGGAAATATTCATGGCCCCATTCGCTGGAAAGGCATGGTGAGCTGCCGAAAGTCATCCCGCCTCGTTTCCCGGTCCCGGGGTTGATTATGTCCACGTCGTCGCTGATCCAGCGGCTCGCCAGCAAGGAGTAGCCGCCTATTTCGAGGCCTTTGGAGTGGGCGTAATCGACATATTCTTTGTATTTGGCGATGTTCTCCTCGCTCTCATCCTCCATGTTGAGACCGGAGCCGAAGCTAAGGATGACCATCTCATAGCCCGTCTCGGCGCACTGGTCGATAGCGATTTTAAGCTCTTCGGGCTTGGTCGTGGTGCAGTGGAGGAATATCGGATTCTCGGTGGTCCAAGGAGCGAGCGTGGTGCGGAAACGCTTGAGGGACAAGCCTTTCCTCTCCCTATCTTCGCTGTCATAGGGCATCAGCCAGTTGCGGTAGCTCTCGAAAGAGCTGCCCGGCCCGATGGTCTCGTCCGGGCCATACGGCAGCCTTGACACGAGAAGACAAGGGGTCTGGAGATTGTAGTTGACCTGGGTAGTGTAGCGGGGATCGGTCTCCCAATATGTCGTGCCGCAGGAGACTTGGGCAAAGTCGCTCTCAACATGGAGAGTCCTCTCATCGGGCGACGCTGGGACATGATCGACATTGGTCTCGTATTCGACTATGGCAAGTTCCTCAAGGGTAAACTTGTCCAGATTGACAGCCTTATCGCTCTCATTGAATACATCAAGCCATTTCCCGATTATCGGAGCACCGTCGTAGATCTCATAATGCAGCTCAACCTTTACTCCCTTTATCTCATCCGGACCTTCAAGGGTGAATACCAACTCTTTACCTTTCGGGTTCCAGTCCTTGACAAGAGCCCAGCGCTTACGGTTCCACTCCATCCTCTTCTTGAGCTCCTCAACCCGGAACCCAGTGACTCTAAATGAGTTAGGCAATGCCGTAAATTTGTCAAGCCAATCGTTTTTCAAGTAGCCATATTCCTCGATGCCGTCAAGACCGCCAAGCGGATAATCCTTCCCGTTTATCGTCAAGGTTCCCTCGGGGCAGGCTGTCCTGAGCAAAGACTGTCCTGTCGTCTCGTTGACGATGTTGATTGTGGAAAGATTTGGCGTGGTGCGGAACTCTCTGGTCACCAAGCCGTTAGTCATAATCACGCCTTTCCCGTCAGGAGTCTCCGAAACCGAGGACACGAAACCGCTCCTATCCAGAAGCCAGTCCTTAACTTGATTGTCTTTACCAGGATTTCCACATTGGATGGCCAGAAAAAGAATAGGCAATAATAACGCTCGCTTCATGATTATAAAGTACTTCTTAATTCATAACTACCTGACCCGAGGGAAAGAACGGCATATCCATCAATAGATCTCGCTTTGACACGACGCCCGTCGCACAGCACATGAGTTCCGGCCCTTGAGGGGACATAGACATCCGCTATGCTCCCGGCGGGAATCTCCACCTTCCAGATAAGCGTGCGGCCCTTTTTCTTCCAAGCGCTGCGGGCCACACCTTTGACCGTCTCAAGAGAACCTTCCGCCCACTCGAGATCCGTGGGGATGCATGGCTTCAAAGTGAAACGGGAGAATCCGGGATGATCAAAGGTCGGATTGATTCCGAGAATATAACGATAGAACCAGGCATCGACGGTCGCCATCATCGGGTGGTTGTGGGAATTCATGGCATCGCCCGTGAGATACTCCCAACGCTCCCAAACTGTTGTGGCCCCCTTGCTTATCATAAATCCCCAACTGGGATAAGTGGTCTGGGTGACCAGTTTCCATGCGTCTTCCACATAGCCTCCAGCGGCAAGGACATCAAGGAGAT
>OMQO01000296.1 GCA_900313275.1 uncultured Bacteroidales bacterium | reverse complement strand
GGAGCCTTCCATATGCGCAAGTTCCGTATAACTCGCTGTGATGCTGTCTTTTGACAGAAAATGATAATGGAACAGGAGAAAAGGATCGATCAGCTGAAGATATGAAGGGTTTCTCTTCTCATAGTTTCTCTTATAGTGAAGTACAATCGAGTAGACGAAGGGGTCGCCCCCTCCGCCCCTCGGCGGAACCGTACGTGCGGCGTTACCGCATACGGCTCTTTGCAAAGCTATATGGCATACTTTATCCTGTAAATATTCACCTTGATCTTTGGCCTTCTCACAGGGTATTGCTTAAGCATCATGTTGAACTGTTCAAAGTTCATACTCGTACGTTGACTTCTCCGATTGAGCCATTTGAATAATAGCTTAAGCACACGATGATAGAACTTGCTGATAGCCTCCGAATTATCCGTGATAGCGTAGTAATTGTTGTAACCATCCAGAACCTGATTGACCCAAGTTACAAGATCTTTGATCGGGATGTCCCTTCTCAGACTGATCTCCCGATTCATTTCTCTGCACTTCTTGGAGAACTTCTTCCGGCTCGTCTTTCTCTTAACTCTGAACCAACCGCCCTTTGATGTGGAGCAGTAGTGTGTGAATCCCAGAAAGGTAAAGGTTTCTGCCGCCTTGTGACGCCTCTTCTGACTGTTCTGCTCTGCAAACCTGCCAAACTCGATCAGCCTCGTTTTCTCCTCTTCCATCTGAAGTCCAAAGTTTCCCATTCTACGCTTCAGCCTGTTATAGAACCACTCTGCCTCATTCTTGTGCTGAAATGTAACAACGAAATCGTCGGCGTACACCACGATACCAGTAAATCCCTTGAGATTAGGCTGGATTCGCTCTTTGAACCACCATAGCAGGACGTAGTGCATATATATGTTAGCAATAGTGGGACTGCAGACTGATCCTTGGCCAGAGCCTTCCTCGGTCTCCTCAAAATCGAATCCCTCCATGATCCCTGCCTTTAACATAGCCCGGACCAGCCTGGTGAATCTCGGATCTTTGATTCGTGATTCTATGAACCTGATACAGTATTCATGATCCAAGTGGTCAAAGAACCCTTTGACATCGGCATCTAACACATAGTTCGTCCGTTCCTTTTCAATCATGTGATTGAGCAGCGCTAACGCCATGTGGCAGTTCCTGTGTGGCCTGAATCCCATCATCTCGTTGTAGAACATTGGCTCAAACACCGCTTCAAGCATTTCCTTTATTGCGGCCTGTACGAGCTTATCCTCATAACAATAGATGTTCAACGGTCTCATCTTACCATTATCTTTTGGTATCTCGACCCTTCTGGCTGGTTTCGGCTTGTAGCTTCTCGTTCTGATTCTACGTACCAGATCCTTTATGTTGTCATCAAGATCCTTTTCGTAATCCTCTTTGGATATGCCATCTATGCCTACCGCCTTGTCCCTGTCCATCTTCTGATGGCACAGCTTGAGCATGTCACCATTTATCAGGTGCGCGATGCTCGTGAACACCATATCCGGCTGTTTACTTGACATTTCTGCGATTCTCGCCAAATTCGTCATCTGTTACTCCATCGTCTGTGTATGGCATATGCCTTCATCGGCGATCAACTCTTTGCATGGCAGAGAGCCCCAGAGACAAGGCTCCCCTTCTCGACTTCCCTCCAGCTTCCCCAACCGTTTCTCAGGTCTTTCAGCCTTCTTCGGTACTATTCGGCCATCTGACTGCCTGCCATTAATCATGAATCCTCCTTATAATCGTCGTCCTCACTTCCCGAATCACATCTCTTCGGGTAACGACAGGCTCTCCCACAGTTGATGTACTCTCATTGTGATGCGTGATCAGGTCTTTGACGCCGCCCTGTCGGCCTTGCCTCGCCTCTATCGCCAAGGTCGATGTTGCTTTCCATGTTCATGAGCATGTCAGCCATATGTATTAAGGGTACTTTGAATTATTTCAGCGCTCAATACTAACCCCACAACCTAACTTCCTACACTTAACCCTCAGTGTTACCACTGCCGGCTCAAGGTCGTTACTGTTGTCCCGGCTCAGGACTTGACAGACGGGATTTCCACCCGCTAAAGAGTACACCCTTCGCTGGGCGTACCATGAATGAATTCACGTGCTTCCAGCTGCGGCATTCGCCGCAGGGCCGGCCGCTTTAGGCAGCCGGACTGCCTCACCTGCGGATACACCATCCGCTTAGCTCCGGGTACCGATCGGTATTCCGTCACCACAC
>OMQO01000003.1 GCA_900313275.1 uncultured Bacteroidales bacterium | reverse complement strand
TGACTAGGCGTTTCTTCTTTTGAAGCATCTCTTATTCTTGCAAATCTCACAATGATAAGGCTGCCGCTGCAGGGTTTCTCCAAGAGCGAAGAATCCGCTCACTGATTTCTCGGGAGCCATCAGCGACGTGTCGGAAAGAATAACCCCACAGGGCTTCTCGGGAAACAAGGAGAACAGCAAGTGCTGCTCCCTGATGTCCCAGTCGCAGTAGCCGGGACTATAAGGCATAGAGATGGTTTCGGGTCCATCGTAATCCTTCTCTATCTGGGCGACAGTCATTTCGGCCAGCACGGTTCCTATTGAATCGGCTATGAAGTCGGCGACGATATCCCCATCCGCCTTCATTTCCTCTTTTGCCCGGTCATATTCCCAACCAGCGCTTCCGATGAAAAGAAGGGCGTGTGTCATTCCCTTCAAGTAGGAACAGATAATACCTTCCGGAGTGAAAGTTTTCCCGGCAAAGAGTACCTGTCGAGCAGAAAGCTTGCTTGCTTCCACTATCTGGAACATATAGCGGAGAACGGCCTTAGGGACAATGGCGTCCCTGACCTGCCGGACCATCTCTTGTATCATTTGCTCCGGGACAGAATCCTTGTAGCCCATGGCGAACCACACCTCTTTTTCGGGCAGTTCTTCGGGGCTGATCTGGAAGTCCTTGTAAATCATGGGCTTATGCTCGTATTTCTTTCAAGGTGTCCATCATTGCGACCACATTCTCTACCGGGACATTCGCCTGGATGTTGTGGACTGTGTTATAGACGAATCCTCCGTTCTTGCTGAAAATGTCGCAAAGTCTCAGTACCTCATCCCTGACCTGTGCGGGTGTGCCGAAAGGAAGGGTGTTCTGAGTGTCGATACCTCCGCCCCAAAATGTGATCCGGTCTCCGAATTCATCCTTCAGCCTCTGCGGATCCATGTCCTTGGCGGCGATTTGCACTGGATTGATGATGTCGAACCCGGCATCGATCAGGCTGTCCAGCAAAGGATAAATGGCTCCGCAACAATGCTTGAACGTCTTCCAGGTCGTGTTCTGGTGGATCCAGTCGTTCATTTTCTTGTAGTAGGGAACCCACAGTTCATTGAGTGTGTCAACCGACATGAACTGGCTGGTCTGTGTTCCGAAATCCGCGCCACAAACATAGACCACGTCCACATTCTCGCCCACAACAGAATGGATTTTCGTAAGGTTCTTGATCGCCAAAGTGGAGATCCGGTCAAACAGTTCCTTGATGTAGTCCGTTCGGCAGACGGTGGACATGTACCACTCCGCCACGCTCCTTATGCCGCGAGGTTCACGAATCGCCGGAGAGATGATCCTGGCAACGTCCCCCAGGGCCATCCCGCCGAATCCGGCCACAACGGCTTTACCGGTGCTTGCGGCCCTGTCAGTCACTGTCTTCCAATAAGATAGCGTCTCGTCGTCGATATCGCCATATTCCTGGAGATTATCCTCGATGCTAAGTTTCTCGTCGTCAATCTCGCCTTGCTGGCGCTCGATTGAATCGAAGAAATAGCAACGCTCGGGCATGTGACATGATGGTGGAAGGGACTTGTCTCCTTCGGGATAGGAGTAGAGCCCGCCATCTTTTTCCGTGAAAGAATCAACCATTTTGGCAGGCAGCATGACCACCTGACCCCAAGGCATCCTGTATTCCTTCCAGTCTTTGTTCCAGACTCCGATCGAGTTTTTGGGGGCGAAGCAACCGGCTGTGTCAGTGCCAAGGGCATCGGCGAGATCATTCTCAATGTATCCTAACATCTGCCCTGGTTCATGGACATAGACCGGGTGATCGTCCAGTCCATAGTGCCTCCGGAGCGCCTCGACAACCTTGCAGTGGATTCCAGTGACGGGTGTCGTCCCGAAATCAACCGCCAGCTTGTCCGCTTCACGGTGCTCCAGCACCGTCCTTATCCTCTCTTTCCCTGTCATGATCGTGATGTATGGGTAACTTTATGCCTTGAAATAACTTACAGCATTCTTGAACAGCGGCTGCTCGAGGTCGGCCTCGATGTTCTTGAACAGACCTTCCTCGTAACGCTCGCTATGTCCCATCTTCCCAAGGATCCTACCGTCCCGGCTGATAATGCCCTCGATGGCATAATAAGAGCCGTTCGGGTTGTAAGGCGACTCCATGGTGGGCTCATCAGTAATCGGATCCACATATTGGAAAGCGACCTGGCCGTTGGCGAAGAGTTCCTTGGCAAGTTCCTCATTGACAACGAATTTGCCTTCTCCGTGGCTCACGGGGATAGTGTGCTCGTCACCGATGGTCATGCCTTTAAGCCACGGGGAGTTGGTACTGGCGACCCTCGTTGTGACCATCTGTGAAATGTGCCTGTTGATGTCATTGCGGAATAGTGTAGGGGAGTCTGTGGTGACCTTCCCAAGCTCTCCATAAGGGAGCAGGCCTGATTTGACCAAGGCCTGGAAGCCGTTGCATATTCCAAGAATAAGTCCGTCTCGAGAGAGAAGGTCCTTAATGGCAGCGGCTATCTCTTTGTTGTTGAGAACATTGGCGATGAACTTGCCGCTTCCGTCCGGTTCGTCACCGGCGGAGAAACCTCCTGAGAGCATCAGGATCTGGCACTCCCGGATGTTCTTTGCCATCTCGTCGATGGACTCGAACACATCTTTGTCGCTGAGGTTACGGAACACAGAGGTACGCACCTCAGCACCTGCCTTCTTGAAGGCCTTGGCGGAATCGTAGTCGCAATTGGTTCCCGGGAACACAGGAAGATAAGCTATCACTTTATCCACTGCAGGTCCCTTGTATTCAAGATCCAACTTCTTGGCTTTGAATGGTTTGACTCCGTCCATTCCCTTAGGCAGCAGCCTTTTGTGGCTTGATTCGCTGACCGCTGGATAAACCTTCTCGAAAAGGGACGCGTTGAAATCCATAAGCTCGAAGATTGAGATGGAGGTCCCGTTGACACGGACATTCCCGTCTTCTCCCGAAGTCACGTCTCCTAGCAGCTCGGCATTCTCGAAATCAACCTCGCCGTCGGTCTCAATCACGATTGAACCGTATGCGAGATTGAACAGGTCCTCTTCCTTGAGCTTGACATCAAATCCGAACGCATTGCCGAAACACATCTTGCAGAGAGCCTCAGCCACGCCACCGAATCCGACCGACCAGGCCGCCACGATCGTACCGTCCTTGATCTTCGCATGGACATTGTCCCAGTTCTTCTTAAGTTGCTCAACATCAGGCATCTTGTTAGCCAAAGGCGTGTGCCTCACAAGGTAAAGCCTGTCTCCCTCCCATTTCATTTCAGGGGATATGACCTCGCTTGCCTTGACTGGCGTGATGCCGAATGCGATCAGGGTCGGGGGGACATGTATGGGACCGTGCTCTGTCTCAAACGAGCCGCTCATGGAGTCTTTTCCTCCGATGGATGGCAACCCGAAGGCTTCCTGCATCTTGAGAGCTCCCAGCAAAGCGGCCGTAGGTTTGCCCCAAGTGTGAGGATCGGAAGTCATCCTCTCGAAATACTCCTGGCAGGAGAACCTCATAGTCTTCCAGTCACCGCCCGCAGCCACAATCTTCGCGCAAGCCTCGACGAATGAATATGCCGCCCCATGGTAAGGGCTCCAGTCGCATAGATCCGGATTGAATCCGAATGCCATCATGCTTGCCGTATCGGTGAAACCCTCGACAGGGAGTTTCTGCACCGAGACTTGGGTCTCTGTCGTCTGCAACTCTCCTCCGAAAGGCATCAAGACCGTGGAGCGTCCGATGGTAGAGTCAAACATCTCGATAAGGCCTTTCTGGCTGGTGACATTGGGATCCTGAAGATTGGCGAACATCCTCTCTTTCAGGTTCTTCCCGGGGATGTCACGGTAGAATGGATCGGTCTCTTCGACAGCTCCGATCACAGCCTTGGAATAGTGCTTGGCCCCGGCGCTATCGATAAAGTCTCTCCGGAGATCCACCACCAGCTCGCCCTTGTTGTACATCCTCATCCTCTCGGTGTCTGTCACGTCTGCGACATGAGTCACTTCTATGTTCTCCGAGTGGCAATATTCTTTAAACAGTTCCTCGTCCTTAGCCTCGATCACGACGGCCATCCTTTCCTGCGACTCGCTGATAGCCAGTTCGGTGGAGTTCATTCCACTGTATTTCACGGGCACTCTGTCGAGGTAGATGTCCAGTCCCGCAGTCAGTTCTCCGATAGCGACGCTCACACCTCCGGCTCCGAAGTCGTTTGATTTCTTGATCAATGAGGTGACTTCCGGGCGACGGAATAGTCTCTCAAGCTTCCTTTCCTCCGGAGGATTACCTTTCTGGACCTCACTTCCGCAAGTCTCGAGGGACTCTTCAGTGTGCTCTTTTGACGAACCGGTGGCTCCACCTATGCCATCACGTCCGGTCCTTCCGCCGAGCATCAGCACCACATCGCCAGGCTTTGGGCTCTCCCTCCTGACGTTTTCGGCCTTGACGGCTCCGACCACGGCTCCCACCTCCATTCTCTTGGCAGTGTAGCCTTCGTGGAAAATCTCCCTGACATGGGTGGTGGCGAGACCGATTTGATTGCCGTAGCTGGAATAACCTCCGGCGGCTTTGCGGGTTATGACTTTCTGTGGAAGCTTTCCTGGAAGTGTCTCAGATACAGGCTTATAGATGTCTCCAGCTCCGGTGACACGCATGGCCTGATAGACATAGGAGCGTCCGGACAACGGATCCCTGATAGCTCCTCCGAGGCAAGTGGCGGCTCCTCCGAAAGGCTCGATCTCAGTAGGATGGTTATGAGTCTCATTCTTGAACATCAACAACCAACGTTGTTGATGTTCATCCACATCAACATCGATGAATATGCTGCAGGCGTTGTTCTCCTCGCTGACCTCCATGTCATCGAGCTTGCCAGCCTTGCGTAGCCACCTCGCTCCGATTGTCGCCATGTCCATGAGGTTCAGTCCCTTACCTTCCCGGCCAAGATCTTTCCTCATTTTCAGATAAAGGTTCATCGTGCCATCTATGTCCTCTTTGATGAAGGACTCCTCGACAGCGAGGTCTTCCAGTTCCGTGGTGAAGGTGGTGTGGCGGCAATGGTCGCTCCAATAGGTGTCGAGGATGCGGAGTTCAGTCTCGTTCGGATCCCTGCCCTCGGCTGTGAAATAGGTTCTTACCTCGCGAAGGTCATCTTCGTTCATCGCCAGTCCCATCTTCTTGCGATAGAGAACCAGGTCAGCATCTGTCATATTCCTAAATCCCTCAAGAAGAGGAACTTCCTTGACAGCGGCATGCTCAGTGTCCGAGAGTTTTGAGAGGTCTTTTTCCCGAGACTCAACCGGGTTGATCACATAGCGGCGTATTTTATCGAGAGTCTCCTCCGACGCGTCATCGTCCACGATAATAAGCTTTGAGCTCTTTATGTTTATCTTGGCCGAAGGGTCGATAAGGTGGACGCAATCAATCGCTGAGGCCGCCCTCTGGTCAAACTGTCCGGGAAGGTACTCCACAGCGATGTGTCGTCCCATATTCACTGTGTCTGTGACACGGTCAGTGACAATCTCTCCGAACACGCTGTAACGGCTTTTCTCAAGCAGTTCACTGGTGAATCCGAAGAGATCGTAAACATTGATCAGACGCAGGGTTTTCAACTTGAGCTGAAGGTTCTCATTCAGCTCGTCCAAGAGACTTTTTGCCTCTACCTGAAATTCTGGATATTTCTCGACAAAAATACGGAAATCGCTCATTTATAATCAAAAATTAAGTGACAACCCAAAGCCCCCCGACCGGGTGGGCCCAATATTGAGTGAATACGCCTTCCTGACGGAAGAATCTGTGTTGTAGGTCTTTGCCAAGTTTCCCAAGCGGACCCAGGCTCCGAAATCCATCGCACCTCCGGCAAGGGTGCAGAGAGCGCCGACAATCATTGAAGGATCCTTGAAGAAATTGTAAACCCCGTTCCTGTAGATCACGGCGAACACAGCGTCGGTGGCCATGTAAGAAAGACCCATCATCCAGAGGTACTGACCGTAATCCTGAAGGATTCTGGCACTCCGGTATTTCCTCCAGAACTCACCGGTGACATCGTTTGCCAGCAGGGGATCATTGGTCTCGGAGAACACGAGGGATCCGTGGAACCTCATCAATTCACCCTTTCCTTCCTTGATGGTAGTGATGTCTTTGGAGAACAATTCCCCTTCCGATGTCGTCTTGTTCTCTTGAGCCAAGAGACAAGACGACACGGTCAGAGCGGCTATGAGGATCAATAACTTCCTCATCATGCCTGATTAGTATTTGGGAACATCGAAGACTTGGGGCAGCACCACCGCGTCCTCCTTGAATTCAGTGGCGGTGGAGGTGATGACCATTCCACTGGCCTCAGTGATGGTTTTAAGAGCGAAACCTTTGTAAGCCCAGACCTTTAGCTTGGCGGTGATTCCCTGAGCTTCGGTCTCAAGAGTGTAAACCTCGCAGTCCAAATCGAGGAATTTCTCCTTGCCGACTGATTTGATCTTGAACTTCTTCTGCTGCTCTTCTGTGGGATCGAGCAAATTAGGCTGGTCCTCAGGGTTGATCTCAACTTCTTGAACCTGTTTCATCGTGTAGTTGACAGACCAGATCTTGCCTTCCTTGGTGATGGAGCCGCTCTCCATGCTGCCCATTCCAGGAATGTCAAGCTTTACCTTCTGGCATTCTTTGGCGCCATACTCATCAATGTAGGTTGTCGACTCCACTTTCTGACCCATCATGTCAGTGGTGTACTTCGCGATAGCGGATTTGAACCCGTATTTCTTGACGGGAGCGTTCTCCTCCTGAGCGAAGAGGGAGACCGCTGCCAGCATCATGATGCTGGTGAATAAAACTTTGATTTTCATGGGGATAATAATGTTAAGTTATTTAGTTTCAGCTGCTTCTACAGCCTTGAAATACTTATAGGAATTGACCTTCAACTCTCCGGCGGCGGGCTCGTCAAGGACAACAATCCCGTTCTCGTGGAGCTGGAGAGCTGAAAGCGTAACATAATGGCTTACAGAACCTTCCACTGCTTGGGCAACGACTCTGGCTTTCTTGCTGCCGAAGGCCAAGATAAGGACCTCAGCGGCTGAACATACAGTCGCCACTCCAACGGACATGGCCTGCTTGGGAACCTGGCTGGTGTCTCCGCCGAAGAACCTGGAGTTGACCTCAATCGTGTCTTGTGTCAGGGTGACGACCCTCGTTCTTGAGTTTATTGAAGAAAAGGGCTCGTTAAAAGCCAGATGGCCGTCTTCACCCACGCCTCCGAGGAACAGGTCGATTCCGCCGGCGGCAAGGATGGCGTTCTCGTAGTCCTCGCACTCCTTGTCAAGATCGGGAGCGTTTCCGTTGAGAATGTGAATGTTGCCCGCGGGGATGTCAATCTTGTCGAAGAGGTTCTTGTACATGAAACTGTGGTAGCTCTCGGGATGTTTCTCCGGGATTCCGACATATTCATCCATGTTGAACGTGATGACATTCTTGAAAGACACTTCTCCGGCCGCGCACATACGGGCAAGCTCGGCGTAGGTGTCCAGAGGAGTCGATCCGGTGGGAAGTCCAAGGACAAAAGGATCATCTGTAATCTCTGCCTTGGCTTTGATGGCCTCGGCAATGTGGTGGGCCGCCCAAAGGGAGGCTTCTTTTTTGGTGTCTCTGATTATTACTTTCATGATTATCAATTATTTCAATCTAAGGAATACTTCAATTGCCTGATATTCCGCCATGCCAAGGTCATTGTAAAGCTTAGCGGTGTTTTGGGTACGCTCCTCGGCTCTCTGCCAGAACTCCCTCGGATCGTCGCCCGGGAACGGGACAATGTCTTTTTGGGACAGGTGGCGGAATATGGCGTGGCGCTTTTCGATCAGCTCGCCGGGACTCAGGGGAACAGCCATATCAACTCTCCAGAGTTCCCATTCCATCCATGCGCCTCTATAAAGCCATATCGTGGTGTTCTCGAGCCAATCGTTACCTTCCTCCTCTAATTGTTCGATGGCCTCAAGGGCTGCCTCGGTGCACACCCTGTGTGTTCCGTGCGGGTCAGCGAGGTCTCCGGCCATGTAAATCTGGTCGGGTTTGATCCTTTTGATCAGATCCTTGATTATGTCGAGGTCCGCTTGGGTTCTGGGCAGCTTGGTAACTCCGCCGGACTCATAGAACGGCAGATTGAGGAAGTGGACATTAGTCTCGTCATTAAGGCCGAAACTCCTGTCCGCACCTTTTGCCTCACTGCGGCGGATCGCGGCCTTCAACCTGAGCAACTCCTTCGGTTCGGGCTCTCCAGGTCTCTTGGAGCCTATGAGGGCCTTGATCTCGTTGAACTTGTCGGGGAATCCCAGCTGCCGCGCGGCATCGAGATGCTGCAGGACCACATCGTCGTGGACGGCAAGGTCACCTGAGGTCTGATATGCGACATGCACATTGTGTCCCTGATGGACCAGACGGATGAAAGTTCCTCCCATGGAGATAACATCGTCATCCGGGTGAGGGGAGAATATGAGAACCGTCTTGGGGAACGGAGTGGATTTGACCGGCCTTGTCGAGTCGTCGGCGTTGGGTTTGCCCCCTGGCCACCCTGTGATGGTGTGCTGGAACTCGTTGAACACGTCAATGTTGATCTTGTCAAAGGGACCGTACAAATCCAACAGCTCGCCCAGTGAGTTGTCCAGATAATCCATAAGCGTGAGCTTGAGGATGGGCTTGTGGACTTTTTCACAAAGCCAGACCACCGCTTTACGGATAAGTTTCGGAGTCCAGTCGCAAGGACCGACTGTCCAAGGGGCGACAATCCTGGTGAGGAGCGAAGCGGACATCTCATCGGTGTAGAAACTGATGTTGTCATGCTTTTGGAGGAAAGCGGCGGGATATGCCGTATTGAGCCTGTCCTCGACTACAGCCTTGACCGCCTCGGCCTTGTTCTCACCCCAAGCCATCAAGATGATTCTCTTGGCACTCATTATGGTGCTGATACCCATAGTGATAGCCGACTTAGGGGTCACTGTGACATCGCCTCCGAAATACCTGGCTTGTCTTTTTCTGGATTTGTACGACAGGGGAACCGTGCGTGTCCGGCTGTTTTCAGAAGTGCTGGTCTCATTGAATCCCAGCTGTCCGCCTTCTCCTACGCCTATGACCAGAAGGTCAAGCCCTCGGGCCATCTTGTCGAATTCGGCGCAATATTCCGATACGACCTCCCTGGGAACGGTCCCGTCCGGAATGTGCACATTCTCAGGCTTGACATCCACCATGTTGAGGAATATCTCGTTGAGCCTGTGGTTCCGGTTCTGCAGGGAATCTTTCTCACAGGGATAGTACTCATCGATGGAGAACACTTCCACGTTCTTGAAAGACACCACTCCCTGGCGATGCTTCTCCGCGAGGAATGTGAACAATGAGACCGGGGAAGCACCAGTGGACAATCCAAGCTTGAAGTTTCGGTCCGGATTGTTCGCGACGTGCTCATTGATGGCTTTTATCACGATATTCCCGATGGCCTCGCTTCCGGCGGTGGCATCATCGAATATCTCGGTTGTGATCCTCTCGTGTGAGTGCAAAATTCCTTTCGGAAGATTGGTTGTGATCAGTCCCCCGTCTTTTGGTAAGGTAAAATGCTTCATTTTAAAGTTTGTTGTAGTCGATCTCGAAGGTGTTACCATGCTCAAGGTCTCCGTAGGTCATTCCCTTTTTGAGCCAGTTGTAACGCTGCTGGGCCGTTCCATGGGTGAAAGACTCTGAGACAACATAACCTTGGGATTTCTTCTGGAGATAGTCGTCACCGATCTTCGAGGCGCAGTCAAGGGCCCTCTCGATGTCGCCAGGCTCTATTGACCTGAAACGGGCGTTGTCGTTGTTGGCCCAAACACCGGCGTAATAGTCGGCGAGAAGCTCAAGACGGACACTCCACTGGTTGGCCACGGCTTTGCTTGACTGGCTCATCTTCTGATGGGCCTTGTTCAGGGTACCGAGCAGGTACTCCACATGGTGACCGACCTCATGGGCAATGACATAGGCGTAAGCCAAGTCACCGTCCGCTCCTATCTGCTGTCTCATTGTCGAGAGGAAGCTCAAGTCAAGATAGACCGTCTGGTCGGCGGAGCAGTAGAAAGGTCCAACCTGTGAGTTGGCCTGGCCACAGCCTGAAGAGGTTGTCCCTGTGTAGAGGACCATCTTGGGTGCCTGATACTGATAGCCATACTTGGCGAATTGGGCTGTCCAGATGTCCTCAGTACCTGCCAGGATCTTTTTAGCGAACGATGCGAGTTCCTGCTCCTCCTGGGAGAATTCGACCTCTGTCTGCTGGGTGTTCTGCATCGTTCCGGCCTGCTGGAGAACAGCGGATGGATCACCACCCAGCAGCATGACCAACAATGCGATGATGATGGCACCTCCACCAATGCCTCCTGCTATGGCTCCGCCACTCACTCCGCGGCGGTCTTCGACGTTCGTGCTTTCGCGTCTTCCTTCAAGTCTCATATTTCGGATCTTTTAATGGTTACTGTGTTTGCCTTGATATATCTTAGGATATATCATCTTACAAATATAATCAGATTTCCTTCAAATTGAACACCGGGAGGCTCCTTTATGCCTCGTGATGAACTTTCCCCACAGATATTTTGTGGTTTCAACGGAAATAGATATATTTGCAGTCCATCCGTTTTTAGCCCGAGTGGCGGAATGGTAGACGCGTTGGACTCAAAATCCAATGTCCTTTAAAGACGTGTGGGTTCGATTCCCACCTCGGGCACCAAAGCGGAATTTCCACCGAAAAACGGAGATTCCGCTTTTCCTTTTCACTGTAAGTGCTTGGTTTCCTTATAGATAAGGTTGAGCATTCCGTTGAAGGAAGTGGCTATGTTCTTGTCCCTGTCCGCCTTGGTGATTTCGCCATCGAAAAACAGGTCGTTTACACGGTTTATGCGTTCTTCAATACTCCCTCAACTCCGCCAGCTGGCGGTCGTACTGCTGTCCTGAGGTGCTGACTCGAGCGTAGATGCAGCATTTGATCATTTCAGGTATGGATGCAAGAGAAACATTGGTCGCCAACGTCGACCGGCTATGCCAGGAAAAAAAGTGGAAACGTTTTCATCTCGCAAGGGCAATGGGTGTCAAGCCGGAGAGCCTGTCCCGTTCCCTCAACGGTCTGCCACGCATTGACACCATCGAGAGAATAGCAAAGGCCCTCGATGTTTCCATCAAGAGCCTTTTCGAGGACCCGGACGCCATCGAAGGTTTCGTTTCCGTCCGGGGCAAACTTCATCGCATCAACAGTCGGGCAGAATTTGAGCGGGTTGTCAAGGAGAGCCGCCCCAAAATGGAAGTCCATTGGACCTCAACGTCAAACGACAGCGATGATGACGGCGGACTGCCGTTCTGATGTTTTTATAACCCCAGCGCTTCCTTTACAGCCTCACCGATACTCTCGCCTCGGAGGCCCTGCTTGAGGATTGTACCGTCAGGGCCGATGAGGAGGATTTGCGGTATTGACTGTATGCCATACGCCGTTGACGCGCTGTTGTCCGTTTCGTTGAAAACGGTATAGTTGATTCCCAGTTTCTTAACCGCCTTGGCTGTTTCTTCCGGCTTGTCGGAGACGGCAACACCGATTACTTCAAGACCTTTGCCTTTATACTTATTGTATGTGCGGATGATGTTCGGAATTTCCTTGCGGCATGGTTCGCACCAGGAGGCCCAGAAGTCAACAAGGACATACTTGCCATGGCTTACGAAATCAGACAGTTTATACTCTTTCCCTTCCCAAGTTCCCTGGAAATCCTTGTATTGTGCCCCCGGAGACATAGCGTCCCGTGCACGCTGGGCAGCCAGCGCCTTGTTGACATTCTTGGATAGGTTCTTGATATACGGGTGATTCCTTACACCGTCGCTCATCGACCCCAGCATACCGGCCCATCGCTCCATACCCAACTGCGAGATAGCCTTGGCAAAACAGGCTGTCGTTGCCACGTCGCCGTGCTTGCTTTGGAAATCTTCAAACAGGGCTTGGACAGCCAGCGGGTCATCGGCGCACAATGCAAGTTTGTCCAATGCAGCATTCACGGCATCGTTTTCCTTGGAACCATAGAAAGAGAGCTTCTCGTCCGTGGAGATATTCCCTGGTTCAATAATCAAATTGCACTCTGAGGAGCCGGTGCCCCCCGGTACCGTAAGATAGAATTCTAATTTCCCGAACACAGGCTCGGCAATCTTTCCGGAATACTGCGCAATGTTTTCCGTTACCTCAGCCCGGCCAAGGGTTGCATACTCGCCGTCGGGCAGCATATACTGAACCAGGACGGAGTCAACCGTCGAGCCCTCCTGGTACATGGCAAGCACGGGAGACATGTCACAGGTAAGGGTGAAAGATTTGGATGTACAACCAACCACCAGCAATGCGGCAGTCAAGAGCATTAGGTTCGTTCTCATATAATTCCAGATTGCGAAGGGTTATCGAGACAAATATAGGTATTCTACTCATAATACAAAACTAAATGAACGAGTGATATCGTGTTGCGTGCAGATAATCTTTTCTTATAAACTGATATGCTTTTTGGCCCTCTAATGATCCTATTCAGGTATTAAAATGATATGTCTCTTTTTTTGATACGTCATCATTGTGTCCATCAGTTCCTTGGTATTCTTTTCTATGCACTGGCAGGGTCTGTTGTGATGTGGGCGATGGGGGACGTCTTTCCAGTAATCCTTCATGGCCTGACTGATGTGCTGCCTATGTGTGGCGCTTTTGGGACGGCCGTAGCTGGATTGGCTGATCTTCTCCCGATGTTCATCGGACAGTTCTTGCCATTGTCGTTTGAAGTTCTTCATTGGTTCTGTCAGGCGTTTGCTTGCCTGCTCCTGTAATAAATATAGAAACCACAGCAAAAAAGATAAGTGTAGTAGAAATTTATTTTCTTATGATCTGGTGGAGAATTCGCATGGAGCACCGTCCGTATGCCTATTTTATCAGGAAGATACAGGGGGGATATTCATCAATAATATCTCCATCTCGGAGAGGCGGAGAAACTCACTTTTTTTTCATTTTTTTGTAAATTGCATTGATGTTTCAGCGATTCATCTTTTATCAAACAGAAATCGATATGAAAAGAGCATTGATCATCCTGGCCATGGTTGCCTTATTTACGGGTTGTGCTACACAATTTAATTATCCCCGTCAGACCACTATTACTTTTATGGACTTCCGTCCTTACACTTCCGCAGGTTTCTTCTTCTCCGCAGATCCTTATCCAGAGAAATACTCCCCGGTTGGGCAGCTCCTTATTGAAATTATACCAGCACGCACCTTAACGGGAGTTGAAATGCCAACATCTGAGGAGCTCCTTGAAACCGCATATAACGAAGCCAAGGCAAAGGGAGCAAACGGCATATCCAACTTTTCGGTTAAGATTGATGACACATACACCTCAGTTTCAAGTGCCCCGTCCGGTTCCGGAAAATACAATGATGGAGTATATCCCGGAAAGAATACTTCGTGGGTGCAAACCAAAAGGATAACCCTTTCTGGAACATTGATTAAGACAGGACAATAAACGATGACCGTAAGCGATCAGCTCTCATTCCTCTGACTTTGTTTCAAAGCTATCCGTATTCGGATTGCAAGGATCTGGGATGATAAAACGCAGTGCCCAGATGCGTTCCAGGTCTTCCAAAACTCGGTTCGAGAAGATAAAGTCTGCGGGCACCCGACCGAAGTCTCCCGTATTTTTGGGAGACTTCTTCTTTTTGTGCCCTTGTAACTGCTTGGTTTCCTGATAGATAATGTCAAGCATCTTGTTGTAGGACTTGGTTCGATAATTTTTACCGTCAAATTCAATCTTTTCGGGAAACATCGAACCATAATTGGTGTTAGCATTTTTACTAATAATTGATGCAATCCGTTAGCAAGAGCTAATATAGTGCATTTATTTAATATATGCAAGCAATTCTGCTTATTTTGAATATTGGCAATATTTCACTATTTTTAACGAAAATTCGTGATACGGATGGAACCAAAAGGGAAACAGGAACGGGCCATCGTCCACCTTGAAATAGATGGCCAACACTACTACTACGGCAATCTCAAGGCCCTGACCGACCATTGGTCCAAGGATGCCATCGGGGTATCGTACACCTACCTCAAGAACCTCAACATTTCTGAGGACAAGCCATATAAAAACGGCATATGTATCATACGTAGAGGGGTTATAATCACATCACCTAAAAAGAAGGTTGACCAATGAAAAGAGTTTTTCTAAAGTATTGGTGGGTGGGATTCCCCATATTGTTAGGCGGTATGTTGATTCTATTGGCATATTCGTTCACGAAAGTGCCGAGCTTATTAGAAAAAATAGCAGTTACTCTCGTAAATCTATCAATACTTGGGCTTATAATATCATGGGTGATATTGCTTTTTAGAAAGAAATGGATAGAATGCCTATTATCAGTTGTTCTTTCCGTTGCCATTGTCTGTGTCCTTTGGTTTCCTCTTGTTATAGCCGCAATGACCGGTCCTGATGGCTTTGGGAAAAAGCATCCAATCCCTGATGGCTTGGAGTATTATCTTCCAATTGAACGGACTATGGATGATTATAATAAGAATACATTTCCTTCCGTCAATGTGGATTCTTTGAATTCAACATCATTTCTTCAGGTTTGGGGGCAGTTTGGCAGTTACTATTACGATTTCTACTATAATGCAATTCCTGCAGGTGAAATCTTTCTCCGGTGTTTTGAAGTGACAGACAATATCCCTCTATCCGAAGATAGTCTTCCTAAAGAAACAACGGTCCAAGTCGAATTGACATATTCATTCTCCAAACTGGTCGAGAAAAAAAGATTCACAATTAATGAGGGAGATTATCATGACTACTATGCTGCTCGCTTTGAGGTATGGCACCGCAATGCAACCACAGGTGATGAGACGAAGTTGCTAGAGAAAATATATCGGGTCGAGGGATATATGAGGTAGTTGGTGGCTATCGGTTCTATTTATTATAAACTCTTAAGGTGATACATTCGGCAACGGTGTATCACCTTGTTTTATGTGTTAAAGTGATACGGATGGGGTTTTGATACAGAGACGGGTAGGATGCATATTCTTCCTTGCTTGACAACGAATAGTATGCAGTGGCAGGGGATATTGTTATTCTATACCCTACCATTGCACTTAAGGAGGGTCTCCCAATCCATTCTGCGTCGTCCCTTCGTGAAACGGATGAATTCAATCGGGCAGATGGACGCTATTGACATAGAAATAATAGTCATCTTCCTACCTCAACAACACACTTCTTGGGGTCAGTCGGGTCGGGAATCCAATACCTCAACTCCCACAACTTGTCCAAATCATCAAGCAATTGGTTCGAGAAAACCTCGGTGTAGGGCACCGGAAAAGCACCGCAGTCTGCGGTGCTTTTTCTGTGCTTTATGTTCCTTCTATTGACTGTTGGGGACGATGTGTCCGATTGAGGTGAGTTTTTCTTTTGCGAGGGTGAGGGGGACTTCGCGGGGATCTCGGTGACTCTTCGCCGCAACGGCGGCTACCACTCCGGCGGCCTGCCCCATGCCCATGCAAGAGGCCTGCACTCTCAGCGCTGAGTTGGCCCCGTGGTCGCTTGAGACAGCTCGCCCGGCGACCAGCATGTTACCGACACCTTTCGGAATCATGGCTCCCAGAGGCACGGAACCGACTTTATTATCCTCAAGGAACACCAATCTGGCCCCGCTGGAGCCGGCTTTGTGCTCATCAACCATCCAGTAAGACCAGCTGAGAGCATCTTCGGCAGGGATGCCGGCCAGATAATCTTTTTCCGTGACGGTCTTCTCGCCCACTACCCTGTAGGTTTCCCGGACACCAACTTCGTTTGCAGCCCTCACAACCTCCACATTCTCCAGGCCGGGTTGCTTGCGGATGAAGGCCAGAACCCTGTTCATGGCTTCGATGCCGCGTCGGTTCGTCTCTGCCCTCGCCTCCGGGGTGGAATTGTCCGCATCGGGAATATAACAACCTGATCCTCCGCCCTTTTGTATGAACCAAACAATTCCGACATACACGTCTGTAGGTAAGAGTTCCCCTTTCTCAATGGCTTCCTTGTGAGCGCTGATCACCTGTTGGGCATCAAACTCAAGTCCTTTGGATGATAGCCAGAAGAAGAAAGATCCCGGTTGGCGGACATCGTCGGCTTCCCTGACCCTTTTCGCCCCTGCCATGGACGCCACGGTGGCGCTCCCTGTCGCATCGACTATCTGTCGCCCAGTGACCGGTCCGACCTTCCAACCGTCCCTGACTTTTTCCACAGACTCTACCTCTGTCCCGAAAATAATCTCTACTCCAGCCTCCCGCAGCTTCCTCTCGGCGACCCGGGAATACACTGTCGGATCGACATGAACGCAGCTTTCCATCCATTTGTCAGGCACTTGGCGTGTGAAATCAGGCAGGCTTCCACCCGCTTCCGAGACAGCTTCTATGACCAGGTCCCAGACTGGTCCGGCAATAATCTGACGGCGCCAGGCGTAGAACAATCCTATGTCCACTACTTCCGCCTGTACCGTGGTACCTCCGATCCTGGTATCCCTCTCCACGAGAGCCACCTTGGCTCCAACCTTGGCCGCAGCGAGAGCGGCTCCGATTCCAGCGGGGCCGCCTCCCACGACAACAACGTCGTAGGAATCCCGCCCGGAACAGGATGCGCACAGGAGCATGGTAATCAGGAGCATGCGATATGACATACGGCTAATATACGGTTAAAATGATTATATTCGCATACTCTAACAAATGAATATGAGAAAAGTTTTCATTGTCTTGAGCGTGGCGCTGGCGGTGGTGTCATGCGGTCAGGCTCCGAAGAACCTGCAGGTTAAGAACTACACTTATGCCGACTCGACGGCGTATTCACATATCGCTATGGATGTGGACCTTCCATCCGGGTCTGGAACGGCTGAGGCAAAGATCACAGGGGAACTACTCAAAGTCACCGACGACATACTCAGCCGGATAACCTCTTATGAGGAAGAAAGGTTTTTCCCTCCTTTCGATGGGGACAAGAAAGATGTGGAGGCTTTCCTGAAATACTATCTGAAGCAGGCTTCAGGAGTGATCGGTAGCCAGTCTGACGAAGATGTGAAGGAGAGGACTGAGTCCATTAAGGAAAATGAGAATATTCCTGAAGAAGAGAAGGCTGAATTGTTGGCTCACACTCCGACTTGGGTGTACGATTTCTCCTTGAAGAAGATTGGCGAGGGCGATTGTTATGTTGTCTTCCAATCCCAGGATTATATCAATATGGGAGGCGCCCACGGCGGTGTGATCGGGAAAGGCGGCCTGACTTTCAACAAGAAGGATGGCGAAAGAGTCGAGCATCTTATCGACAGGGATAAAGAGGCTGACATTCAACCACTTCTGGTCAAAGGAGTTATTAGCTATTTCGCTGATGCCGGTTTCGAGATTGAGGAAGACAAGATTGGGGAGTACATTTCGCTTGACGGTGACCTCATACCCCTTCCTAAATGGGAACCGTATCCTTCGGAGAAAGGACTTGTGTTCACTTACCAGCAATATGAGATCGCCAGTTATGCTGCGGGAATGCCCTCTTTCACGGTGTCTTTTTCTGATGCCGCTCCGTTTATGACTCCTGAATGCAAAAAACTTCTTGGACTATGCTCCCCGAAAGAAGAACTCACCGTTAAGTGTATCTGGGACCAGGGCTACAGCGCTTTCCCTTCCATCGTTCGCTTTCAGGACGCATATTACGTGAGCTTCCGTGAAGGCGCTGGCCACGTTTTTGACGAGAACGGTATAGCGGCTGGCAAGACCCGCATCCTGCGCTCTACCGACTGCGAACAATGGGAGAGCGTGGCCTTGCTCTCAAAAGAGGGATATGACCTGCGCGATCCCAAACTCTCCGTCACCGCCGATGGCCGGCTGATGGTGATCCAAGGCGGCTCGATGTATGTGGACAAGGAGTTGAAAAAGAGGGTTCCGCAGGTGTCCTTCAGCTCAGACGGCCACACTTTCAGCGATCCTGAACCAGTTGATTATCCGGTTCCGGACGGTTTCGCCTGGTTCTGGAGAATGACCTGGCATGAGGGTACGGGTTATACAGTATCTTATGGTGAGTCAGGTGATAACCGTCTCGAATTGATAAAAACAACTGATGGTCGGCATTTTGAGAAGATCACGGATATCGAGTTGGGAGGATTTCCCAACGAGACCACCGTGCGCTTCCTTCCGGATGGGAGGATGGCCCTGCTGATCCGTCGTGAGCAAGATGACCAAGTGGCATATTTGGGAGTGAGCGAGCCTCCTTTCACCGACTGGAAGCTTACCCCTCTCGGATTCCATGTCGGGGGTCCCGAAATGGCGGTACTTCCCGACGGGTCGCTGATCATCGGAGGGCGTGGATATTTGGAAGGGGAGGCTAAAACCCACCTTTGGAAAGGGAACGCGGAAGGAGAGTTCGAGTTATGGAAGACTCTTCCTTCTGGCGGTGACAACAGCTATCCCGGATTCCTTGTCGAGGGACGGGAACTCAAGGTGGTGTACTATTCCTCCCACGAACTCACTTTCCCTGACGGCCGTTCCAGGGCAGGCATCTATCTCGCCCGTATGCCTATCGATTAAGGCTTATGGAACGCAAGCCATCTCAAGGCGTTGATAAACAACAGGTTCTGAGTGGCGTCGGTGAAGGTCTCATCGCCATGGCCCATGTTGATATAGACCATCCTGTACTTGGTGTTGGTCCATACCACGGGGAAGTCTCCGCCGAACACTATATCCTTTAAGCCCATCGGGAAGTTCTCCCTCGCCAAGCTTGCCAGGATCCTCAGGTCCGGATTGGAGCGAGGGTCAGGCTGCCACTGGTAGAACTCAGAAGCGGGAGCCACATAGCGTGCGGGCAGGTTCTTGGTGACAGGATGATCGAAACCTTCGACCTCCACCAACGCAGGCTGAGGGGGCCAGGTGTTGCATAGGAAACTGAACCCTCCGAGGAAGTTCTTGAACCAGTCCCAACCGGTTGAGGCATCGTTGTAACCGGCTCCGTGGAAGCCGAGCCAACCGCCGCCGTTTTCCATATATTCCTCAAATCTGGTTCTGTCGGCGGCATTCCAAGGCATCACGTCGGGCATTATGACCACATCGTAAGAAGTCAGGTCAGGGAGTTTGTCTTTGGACACATCTAGAGTCCATCCGTCCCCGACAGTCAGTTTCTTGAAGAAATCTATAGCTTGATGGGCGAACTGGGCATGTGCCTCCTCAACCTTGTCTGAATAGTATAGAAGAGCCTTGAAACGCTTCTCCTTTCCGGCGTAACTCGCTTTTGGGACCGCTTGCGCGGACACGAATCTTTTAGGAATCAACTCAGCCGCTATCACCCTTGTGAGGTCTCCTTCCGGATTGTCGCATGAATATTCCCAATACATTCCTCCAAGGAGGCCTTTATCCTTGATGTACTGGCATTTCTCGGTGATGGAGCGTACATTGTCGTAACCTAACATGAGATTCCCCTCCGAGTCGGCGTAGTAGGGAACTCTGGCGATCTCATCCCAATGCTCCGAGAGACCTTCCTTGGGGGCCGCCATGTCTTTAAAGTCAACATAGTCAGGATAGTTTTTCTTGTCCCCATGGCCGTACAATGGCATTCCTAGGGTGAGTTTCTCCTTAGGGATTCCGGCATCCAGATGGTTCTGGATAGCCCTGTCAGCGCTTCCTCTGGTGAAAGGAGATGTGTTGCCAGCCTCATCTTGACGGTAGAGGGCGGCGTTGTGCCTCGGGGGACGACCCATGTCATAGGCCATGACATTGATGAAGTCCATGTACGGGAGCACTTCCGGAAAATCCACGAACCTGGCGTTGCTTGGTGAGGCCATTGTCAATAGCTTCCTTGGACCGATAGCAGCGCGGATCTCTTTTATCAGCAGGGTGAAATTCTTGGTGTCATCGGGAGAAGAGGAGATTCCCGCGGCGGAGCTGGTCGGATATTCCCAATCCATGTCGATTCCGTCCAGGTCGAACTCGGTCACAACTCGGGCGCAGTCTCGCGCGAACGCTTTCCTGTTCTCCTCAGTGGCGGCCATTTCACTGAACCTACCGCTGCCCCAGCCACCGATTGAGAGGCATACTTTCAGCCATGGAGCATCCTTTTTCAATGCCGTGATTGAATGGAGCCTGGACTCATTGCTGATCCTGACACCGTTGAAAGTGTCGTTGACATGCCCGAAAGCGTAATTGATGTGGGTCATTCTGGATGGGTCCGGCATGACCGTAGGATTGGATGTGACATAGGCTACCACTATCCTGGCTGGCTTTCTGGCAGGTCTTTGCGCCTGTGCGGTTATGGAAAGCATAGACAGCATGGTCAGTGCCGCAACCGCTCCGATGATTGTTTTATTCATATTATTAAAGGTTTGATTTTCAATTATTTCTGAAGTTCTTTAGCTATCAGCGGCAGCACATCTTCGTCGGCTGGGAGCCACTTTACTGAATAGATGGATTCGGCATCAAGCCACTTGGCCGCCTCATGCTCATTCAGACTCATCTCCTCCGAAGATAGTGAGCAGAGGAAGCAATGCAGGGTCAGGTGGAATGCGGGATAGTCCCAGTCCACTGTCTTTAGAAGCCGCTCCACGGTTATTTCCGCCGACAACTCTTCCCTGATCTCACGGGCCAAGGCCTCCTCGGCAGTCTCCCCCGGCTCGATTTTCCCGCCCGGGAACTCCCACCAATCCTTGAAATCGCCATACCCTCTTTGGGTGGCGAAAACTCTCCCTTCAGAGCGGATCACCGCCGCCACAACCTCTATTCGCTTCATTCTGTTGAATATATCTTCGTAAAGATAGATAAAAAAAGAGAGACCAGCGAATTTCGCCAGCCTCCCTCGAGGATTATTTATGAATATCCCTACATCGCGGCGATCAGCTCGTCATTCGAGTAGGCGTCAGCGCCATAGCAGGTCTTCAGATAAGCGAGGCCGTTTAAGTAGTCTTCTTCGGTGAAGGAATCGGTGGCCTCTTTGGCGACCACGACATCGTAGCCAAGGCAGAACGCGTCAGCGGAAGTGTGACGGACGCACATGTGGGCATGGAGACCGGTCATGATCACGGTCTTGACTCCCAACTCCTTGAGGAGTATGTCCAGGTCGGTCTGGAAGAAACCGCTGTAGCGGCGCTTCGGCACGACATAATCTTTCTCGCAAAGCTCCAGCTCGGGAATCACCTGGGCTCCGGGAGTGCCGGTGATGGCGTGGTCTCCCCAAATGATGAGCTCGCGGTCAATGCCCGGAAGGTGAGCGTCGTTGCAGAAAATCACGGGCACACCCTTCTCGCGGGCGGCGCGGAGAAGTCTGGCTGTGGCGGGAACGATAGCTTTACCACGGTCGCATGCGAGAGCGCCGGTGACGAAGTCGTTGAGCATGTCAACGACAAGGATAGCAGGATGATTGAGTTTTTCCATTTTATTAATCATTGAATTACCAAACCGGAAAGTGAAAAGCAAATACTATTCCAAAGCGCGCAGCAAAGCCTTGGAACTATTGATGACGGCAGCTGCCTCGGCATCGGAAGATTTCTCCCAGTCAAGGTTGAGAATCTTCTCAAGCTGGGCATCCAGCAGGGCTGCCTTCTTGGGGTTAAGTCCTTGACGGATAGCGCGGATCTTCTCATTGTCCTGGATGCCTTCGATGAGCCTCTGGGAGCTGATACTCGGGCCATCGGGGTAGACCACATAGCAGTCTCCCGCTCTCCAAGTGCGGAAACGGGAATCCACGCAAGGATCTTTGACCCAGCTGTTGTAGGCCCAGCGGAGATATCCGCTGTAGCCAGTCGCGGCGGCGAACCAGCCCATAAAGGCTGACTCGGCGGGAGCGGAGTCGGTGAAGGTGTTAGGACGCTGGGGGCTACAGCAAGTGTAGAAGGTCACCCTGTTCCCTCTTCCCAGATGGCCAGCGACTTGCTCGGGAGTCATCTGCACAGGAAGGCCTGGACGGAGGGCGAAACTGATGTCGTACATTCTCTCGGCGACTTCAGGGCCGAAATAATTGATGGCTCCCTCGATTTTGAAGCCCTTGTCTGCTTTGTTGACTATGGCATAGGCGTGCTCCAGGAGCTCTTTCGGGCGCTCGTCCATAGCTAGGCAAGTCTTTTCAAACCATCCCTTGGCTTTCAAGTGTTTTGCCAAGTCGGTCAGGAATGGGAGCATATATTCCTCATACTCCTTCGAACCGGGTTCCATCTTCTTGGAGACAGAAACATTGAGGGCGTAGTCGAAATACTCGAAAGTGAGATGCCAGGGCAGGATGGAATAGCAGTCGATCTGCTCGGTGATGCCGCAGCTGAACATGAACTCCACCCATTTGTCAAACACAGAATAGTCATATTTCCAAGAACCGTCCAGACCTTTGAATTTGCCTACCATACTCTCGAAAGGATCTTCGGTCTGACTGTTCCAAGGATGCTGGAATATGCTGGTAGTGATGACTTTCTGACCGGCTGAGGCGAGGTATTCCATGATCGGTCGCATGGCATTGAAGTGCTCCTCGCTCCAAAGCGGCACGTCGAAATAGCGAGCCACGGCATAGGGGTTCTGCCAAAGATCGAGATGGAACTTCCAGTCTTTCGGCTCGGGAAGAGTCCTTTTGCTCACTTCAAGCGTGTAGGGAATCGAGAGTGACTTGCCGTCGGCCTTGGCGATGACGGTGCCTTTATACTTTCCGGGAGTGGCGTCACGAGGGATATTGATCGTGAGCCAGACCGGACGGACAGTCTTCGCGGGGACGGACATGCTCTTCGCTTTCACGAGCCGGTCCGGCGCCAGGACGGTCTCGCCCTTGAACTCGACCTCTCCCATAACGTAGGTCTCGAAATATTTGTCAACGGCCTTGGCGGGAATCACATTTTTCCCAGCCACAAGGTCACTGGCCTCAAACTCAAATACTTCCACAGCTTCAGGAGCCACGAGTACAGCTTGCGCGTTGACTCTTTCACCTCTCCATCCGTACAGTGTCAGGCTCTTGGCGAGAGTCGGAACGTTGTCCTTCTTGTACTTCATGTCGATGGTTCCCCAGCCAAAGGAGGTGGCTTTCACGTTATCCCAGACCGTTACGGGGGTAGGGTGCGGATCCTCCATCTCAACAACCGGCTTCTGCTGGCCGGACAGCATGGCGCTTGAAATCATCAAGCAAGCCATGGCAATAGCTATTCTCTTCATCATATTCTCAAAGATAACGCTTTTAAAGAATAAAACCTTAATTATTTCTTTCTGTGGAGTTTCTCGGTCGCCTCCTTGATTATAGCGTTTTCCTCGGTGAGGTCTATAAGCTCATCGTAGGGCTTTCCTACACCTAGGCGCTCATCCCAGATCCTCGATGCTTCCACCGACTTGATACAGGCTGCATATTTTCCTGCTTTGAGTTCCTCCCTGGCTTTTCCAAGACAGGCTCTGCGGTAAATCTCATGCCCCTTATAAGCGCCCTCTTTAGGCATCACACGAAGCTTTGAGAGCACCTTAAGGGATTTCTGATAGTCTCCAGCCCCACACAAGGCCTCGGCATAGGCGAGTCCGAACTCGAATTTGTCCGGGAATCTCTTGAAATACTTCTCTCCAGTTTGACAAGCCTCCGCCCATTCGGAGTTCGCCATGTGGTAGTCAACCAAGTCCTTTCCCGTGCGCCAGTCTTGGGAGATGGACTCTGCCCTCTTCAAGTCTTCAAGACGGCTTTCTCCGCTCCTGAGTTTCGCCCTGGTCAGGTAGAATGGATTGAAATCGGGAATGTTCCCGCAGTCGTTGAGAAGCCTCAACGCATCTTCTTTCCGAGCGTTTCTCCAGAGGATAAGAGCCTTATAATAGGCGTGTTTCCAGTCATTTGTCTGTCCGGACTCCTGGATTTGGGAGTCGGCCCAGTCGAACACCTTGATCATCTCCGGCCGGAACGGGAAAACGAACTCAGGCGAGGCTGCGTCCGCCTCTTTCAGAAGGGCATAAGCACCCCTGGAGTCTCCTTTCTTTTCAAGAATATATGCCTGTAGATACTTTGCGGTAGGATAATTTGTCATCGAGCAAAGCGTCTCCGCCTCTTCAGCAAGGCCACTATCCAGATACCAGATCGCCATCTCGAGCAGAGTCTCCTGCGGGAGCTCACACTTCAAGGTGCCGAGGAATGATTCCGGCTCGCCTTTAAGCAGGCTCTTCTCGAAATTGAAGTAAGGGAACAGCGGGAGGGAGGAGATTTCTCCATCAAGAATCTTCTCGCAAGTGTCTTTGTCACCTTTATGTCTCAATGCGGCCAATCTGGTCACGGTCGCCATCGGGCTGGGGCTCTTTGATGAATATGTCAGAGCGAGATCCCAATTCTTGTCAGCGAGCGCGGTTCTGGCCAGCTCGACGTAAGCGGCTTCTTGCCAAGCTGAAGAGAAAGTGGCGAGAGAGAATCCGTCCTTGGTCTCCACACGCTTTCCCAACGCCCTTGCCGCAAGACCGTAAAGATAGTTGGCCTCTCCATCGTAAGTGTTGATTCTGAGCGCCTTCCGGGCATAATCGAAAGCCTCTTCATACATCCCGCAATGAAGACTGAAAGAAGCCATTCCCCGAAGGGCCGGGGCGTTCCACTTGTCGATGGCCAGGCTCTTGAGATATTCGTTCCTGGCTTCTTCGAAGTGGTTGACATTCATCAGCTGGTCGGCTCTCAGGCAATGGCCGTAGGCGGTGTTCCAGTCGAAATCATCCGGCATGGTGTCTGGTCTGTTGGTTCTCCTTGAGGCGGGGTTCTCGTCATAGACTAGTTCCTCATCACCGACAGTGACTTTGACAGCTCCCGGACCGACTCCGGTGACAGTGTGTTCCCACGGCTTCAAGACGGAGAACGAGACTTCTTCGGAATACAATACCTTTCCGTCGCAAGTGATTGTCACTCTTTTGGTTCCATCGCATACGGGAGACACTTTCACAGTTGCTGACCTTCCGTCAGGTCTGGAAAGGCTTAACGCTCCGAATCGGCTGGCGACCTGGAAAGCGCCGATATTCTCAACCGGAAACCAATACTCAGTCCAGTCATCCTCGGTGGCAGGTGCGATTGAGTTATGCTTGAAAGGCGTGTCGATACTCTCGATTTGGGATGGCTGGTTGAACATCCTTCCTGCCTGCATCTCAACATATTGCCCGTCCGTGTCGGTCAGCAGATCCTCCCATATTCCTCCCTGCCTAGCCTGGCTCCAGCAGAAGAATTTCCTTCCGAGTTTCTCGTCTGGCCTCGCGACATGGGCATAACCGAAATCGTCGTCGTGCCAATAGGCCCCGAAATACTCAGCGAACTCACCGATTATGTGATAGGACTTGTCGGCCCCGAAAGCGTTCTGGGAGAACCAGGAAAGGTCACGACCCTGTGGATCTTTCGGGTAGGCATGAGGGTCGCCGGGATGTCCTATGTACCTGTCTCCAGGCATGCATAGCTGAAGATTGCCACCGGCCTTGAAAGCGGCGTTGGACCAGTTGTAGTAGGGCTGCTCAAGCGGGGATGTGTTGATGTAATCCGCTCTGGTTGAGAAATATGCCTTATCTGCAGGCACATTGATCTCCACTGTCCACCAGGTCCGGGTCAGCAGTTCGTAGGAGGCGATTATGCAGCTTACGCTTCCGTCCGGATTCTCTCTTGTGGTGTAGTCCACGGGTGTCGCGGTCGAGGGGATATGGCCGATGATTCCGAAGTTGAACTCTATTCCTCCCGAGGTCCAGGCACCCCGCATGGCGATGTCCCTGAACTTCACGACATGGTTGTAATAGACGAACTCCAATCCCCTGGTCTTGTCGATGGCGCCCCAGACCTTTCCTCCCACTTCAGGGAATACGGTGACGCTAATCCACTCATTCTCAAGGACTACTGTCTTCCACTCCTTGTTTTGTCCGACCGCCTCATAGCCGTCGAAACGGAAATAAGGGTATTGCAGGAGATCCGGGTTGGCGACAGGGTTGGGATCCGAGAACCCGTAGGTGAGCATTGTTGTGGTTCCCTCCGTGAGTACCGCTTTCCTGGAATTGGCTGAAAGCGGAAGTGTCACAAGAATCCAAATGGCGATTGCGGGGAATAAACGTCTCATTGCGATTAGTTTTTATTCTATGAACAAGAAGGTGACGGAATGGGCTGGTACAGAGATGATTCCGTCCTTGATAGGGAGAGCGGCATCGTAAGGCTTGACATGCTCGTCACCGATGTCGTTATAGTCATCGGTGGATTTGCCCGAAAGGATGCGGGCGCTGACCTTTTTCGGGGCTTTGATGCCCATTCCCTTGAAATCAATACTCAGGGAAACGGCCTTTTCCGGGTCCTTGTTGGCGATGGCGCAGACATATTTCTTTCCAGCCTTGTCAGTGGTAAGAATCATGTCCAGAACCTTTGTGGAATCGTCTTGGAGAGAGATTGTTCCAACCTTGGTGTCAATCGGCACGATGAAAGGCAGCAGGTCATTGGCATACATCTTCATGGTGTAGAACGACGTCCTTCGGACAATTCCCTCTGGATGAACGAATATCGGTCCCCTTGTGTTGGTGATGGGGGAGATGCATGCGATGTCCACGACATCAGAGTGGCGCAGGCAGGTGTTGAGGAAGCAGGCGGAGAAGACCGCGTCAGCCATTGTGTAGGTCGAGGCGATGTCGTTTTCCCTTCTGGCCGCATAGTCGTAACCTCTTCTGAGATCGCCGATTCCGGGATGGTACCATCCTCTCAGGTTCCATTCATCGAAGGCGATCTTTATCTTGCCGTCGAACCCTGCCTCTTTCAAGATGTCGATGGTTGTGCTGATGCTGCCTTCCGGGTCATCGGTTGACATCATGCAGTCCAGAAAGGTCTTGCTCGGGTCGTGCCACACCCAATAACCGTGGATAGAGACATAGTCCAGCAGGTAGCCGGCTTTTTTCAAAAGGGGATATGTCCAGTCATGGCTTGGAAGAGCCGCGGCGAACAGTTTGATGTTTTTGTCGGCGCTTAGCATCAGTTTGGCGCTCTCGGTAACAAGCGGACCCCACTCGGCGGAGCTTTTCTCTCCGAGCTCGTGCATTCCCCAGTTCTCATTGCCGATGCTCCAGTATTTGACATTGAAAGGCTCCGGGTGGCCGTTGGCGGCCCTTTGGCGAGCGAATTTGCCGACTGTCTGGTTGCAATATTCCACCCAGTCGCTCATCTCCTCCATCGTGCCGGTGCCGGCATTGGTGCAGATGAAAGGCTCGCAACCGACTTTACGGCACCATTTTACAAACTCGTCTGTCCCGAAGGTGTTCGGATCCTCGACTTGCCAGGCCTTGTCCCAGACGCTCTGGCGATTTGGACCCACGGCGTCCTTCCAGTGATAGGCGGAGACGAAGCAGCCGCCTGGCCAGCGGACAATAGGCACCTTGAGTTCCCGAACGGCCTCAATAACATCCTTGCGGAATCCATCTTCATCAGCCAAAGGGCTGCCAGGACAGAACACACCACCATAGACCTGGTTGTCGAAATGTTCAAGGAAGGCCCCGAATATCATGGGGTTATATTCCATGACTTCCGCTTCCTGCTTGACAATGAATGAGTTCTGTGCCGATACAAGCGTGGCGCAAGCCATCATGGTGGCTGTCAAGACCGATCTAAACAGTTGTTTTCCCATCTTATTCACTGATTAATATCATCCATCCTTTCTTGCTTTCAACAGGGATTCTTACCCCTCCGGCCATCCTAAGCTCGTCGAAAGATCTCTCATCCTGGAAATTATGAATCTCCGGGGCACTTATCTTGGCCTTGGCAGGATCCATCCCAATAGCTTTCCAATCAATGTTGAGAGTCACGTTCTTATCTCTGTCTGAGAAGTTGCCGATTGAGACCAGGACAGAGTCTTCCTTGACGTAAGCCGTAGCCTTGACCTCCGGATCGGAAATCGACACCGGACAGTCAGGATCCCAATATCCGACCATCTTGGCATTCCCGATGCCGAACTTATCCCAGAACTTCCACATCGGGACAGGGGATTTCTTGTCGCCGGTGTCAGTCCAAGAGTGCCGTGCGGTGGTTCCGTAAACCATTCCAAGATAACGGTTTCCACCATCTTGAAGCATCTCGCTCATCACTCCGAAAGGTATTCCCGAGAAGGTGACCAGCCACTCGTCAGGACTCATCTTGTCGTACTGGAAACTCTCTCCGAACCAGATTCTGTCCAGGTAAGGGAAGAACTCGGTGTACTGGTTGGCCGGGCCTTTCGAGTACCAGGTGTTGGAGTGGAGGTCAATCAGTGAGCCGTCGTGATAACGGTCCAGAATCTTTCGTACTCGCTTGATGGTGGTCCTGTCGCACGCGACATCGTCCATGTAAAGTCCATCAAGGTCATAATGTTCCACCATCCAGCGCAGGCCTTCGATGAAATAGTTGATGTAACGGGACTCGCTGACAAGATGTATGGCCGCGTCGGAATCCCATTTATTCCAGTCTGACAGATTAGTGTACCATTGGGGCAAATAGTCCTCGATCAGATGTTCGCACAACCAGGCGTTGCCCTCTCCAGGACCTTCCCTGATAATCTCGTGATTCAGGCTGTGGAAAGCGTACATCTCCTCGCAGTGGGATGAGAGTTCCCTCATCGTGTAGTACAATTTCACCTTGCGCCCGTTCTCGTGCTCGTGGTTTATGAAATTGATAAGCGGCTCCCTGACAATGAAAGGGTAATTGATGTAGGGGTTGAGGCCCTGGGCGTGGTGGATATTCATAATGTTGGCTCCGTCCTCCGCGGCCTTGTCGAAATCCTTAGGATTTGCATGGAAGAACCTCATCGAGAAGTGTTTGGCTGGATCGACGGGCTTCGCTGGAGTCAGCATCAGATTGAACTCGAAGTTGACAGGTTCCTTTCCGATGATTCTGCGGCCTGTTGAGGCTATTACGCTGGCAGACTGGCCTTTAGGGCCGCTTACGGTCAATTTTCCGCTTCCTCCGTTACTCCACACCGGACTTGGATCAGGAGTGTAGGCGAATAGCAGCGGGCCATGGTAAGTCCCGCCCCTGAACTCTGTGTGCATGCCGGCTTTGATGCCACCTGTCCAATAGCTGTCGTAAGGTCCTTCCCATTTCCAGACATGATTGACAGGGCGGTAGCCTCCGTCGAATCCGGCTCCCATGAAATATTCAGAGGAGTATGGCGAATATGTCGTGACCAGCCTTACATCCTGAACTTCAACATCTTCCGCTGAAGAGACATTGATGTCAAAGTGCATGTGACCGTCGAACTCCATGTTGCCTTTAAGGGCGAAATTGATTCCTCCCTGCTCGGAAGAGGCGGTCCAACTAACGAGCCCGGCGGCGTCTTTATGGATGTCGAGGTTGTCTGAATTGAACACCAAATCACCTGATTTAGTGGATATTATCAAACGTTGGGGGCTGTTGAGGACAGCAATGCCGTCAATGTTGACGTCCTGAACCATGCCGTTCCCGCCGACAGTCACACGCTTGCCTGTAGCCTCCACGACATTGCCCTTCAGTTCCATTTCCTTGTACGGTCCCACCGGCTCATTGTCCATGGCCAAAGTGGAGTTAAGCCAACGGAGCCTCGCATGGCGCCAAACCTCGGAGTCCCCTTTGTCCGCCAATACCTTCGGCGAGACCTTTATCTCAAGCTTAATGGTTTGAGGGTCAACGCCTTCCGCAGAGATTACCGCCTGTCCCTCGTAGGTTCCGCTCTTTGCGTCCTCGGGAATCTGAACCCCACACCAAAGGGCCTGAATCCTGTCTTTGGGAACATCCACGGTGAACTCCAGATGACTGCCGTCCCAGCTTGTGCCTTCCAGGTTGAAACAAGTCATCTCCTCTGGCTTAATTACAGAGCTTCCGTTCTTGAGCTCCGAGAAAGAGACTCTCACATTCTTAAGCTCTTTTCCAGCCGCCCAGATTCCGAATTGCCAAGTGTAGTATTCATTTCTCATCGCCAACCCTTTGAAAACGCTCTCAGGGACTTTGGTCCACCGGACTGGAAGCTGGCGTGTCAACTGAATAGGGAATGCCCTGTCCTCTGGGAACACTATCATATCCTTTCCAGAAGATGAGCGAACCGCCTCCATCTCGTCCTTGGTCGCGATCAGGCCCATAGGACTCCAAAAGTGGAACCTCAAGGCGCTTTCAAAACGCTCGACGGTAGCCTGCGGGAGATTGTCTTTCTGGCTGATAACCTTCTCTTTCCACTCCTTTCCGGCCTCATACTCCGGGGGGAGATAGTCCGAGACATTGTTGAACCAGGTCTGCCACTTGAAAGGAAGGTAGTAGATGAAATACTGCCCCTTTCCCGATGAAGGATTGAATATCACCTCGCCTCTCTCTGAGGTTAACTCAGTGACGGTCACATCTTTAATCTCATTGTCCTCGGCATCGGTGACAAGTACTCTCTTGATTTCCGGCCGTAGGTCCGGGCGCCTCCATGGAAGTCTGGCCACGACAGCTTCAACCGAAGGATCAGCTACGGACACTACTGCCCTGTGGTTACCCCTTTGGTCGATCGCCCATGTGGAATCGGCCACGACAAAGGGAATCCCGTCGGGGGCGAAAGACTCGTATCTGCTTTCACCATCCGGATATGACGCGTTGCTCTGACAACCGGCAACGACTAGAAATGATAGGAAAATGAATAGAAACACGCGGCGTGGGAATGTAGCCATAATGGTTATGGAGTTTGATCAATATTCAATTCTGACGGGGCCTAGAAGGCCTGAGTCGTGGAGTTGGCTTCCGGCAGCGGGTCCGGCGATGGTCCAGGTCTTCCTTTGAGCCTCCGGCTGGGAGGCGTCGTAGGCCAGTCGGTTGTACCAGGTTCCGGTCACATCGACAGTCAGAGTGTTCTCTCCTTCCTGGATGAAGTCCTTGATATTCAATGAATATGGTTCTGTCCAAAGGACTCCGGCACTCTTTCCGTTGACCTTGATGTCGGCGATGAAATCAACCTTGCCGAGATCAAGGACGAGGTCTTTTCCGATCTGGCTCTTGTCAAGGGTGAAACTTGTCTCATAGGTGGCTGTTCCTGAGAAAGACTTGCCCTCATCCCCGAGATCAAGATCCTTCCAAGGCTTCAACTCGCTGAGAGAGATGGTTCCTTCCGGAGTTCCCCAACCTTCAGGGAACCTGACAGTCCATCCTTCAATCGCTATTTGACCATGATCCGGTTTGCCAGGGAAAGCTTTCTCCTTGGTGGTGGGTGAGGAGGCTCCGCTCCTGAACACCACGAAACCGCTCTCGGCCTTCGCAAGGTCGAGACGAACCTTCTTCAAGCGGCCGAAACCTTTGGCTTTGAGAGACTTGACTTCTCCGGTCACAGGATCCCACCATTCGGCTTTGCCCTTGCCTTCAAGTCTGATAACACCCTTGAACGCTTCCCCGACAGGGGCTGCGATGTAGTACCATTTGGCACCATCAATCTCTCTTTCTGACCAGATGATCTCAGCGCCACCATCCTGGATGTGGGGCTTGAGACCGAATGCTTTCAGAGCGTCCGCGAGTTCGATTCCCACGGCAAGCTTTCCTTTGCCGATCTTAGATATCTTTCCTGCGGGAATATTTCCCCATAGGGAATTCAAAGCTTGGTCGAAGCGATTGATCTCGCCATCGTTGAGGGTGGCAAGGGCCATAGGGACATTGGCTATGACTTTCGCGCCATTATCCACCAGTTCCTTAATCTTCTCGATGGTCTCGGGAAGCATCCTCTCGTTCTCGGGGATCCAAAGCACTTCATATTCAACACCTTCCGGAGTGACGAGCTTGCCGTCTCTGACGGATATTCGGTTAAGGAGAGCATCCGGGTTACAATAGTCATATTTGAAACCGTCGGGGAAACGTATGTCCCCGCTCTGGCGCTTTCCGCTCCCGGTGTATTGCGAAGGCTTGTGGCCGACCTCGTCACCGAGATACCAGAGAACGTCTTGTACAGGGCGACCTCTCTCGAGCAGATAACTTGTGCGGGCAAGGTAGGTGGTGAAATGGTTCATGTATTTCCACCAGGTTTGTCCTCTAAGGAAAGGAGTGCCGATCGCTCCACCGAATGTGGTTCCAGGGGGCAGGAAACCAACCTGAGGGTTGTGGGTGTAGGTGTGGAACACATTGTGGGTCACACCCTCGGCCATGTTGAAGTTGGCCACTTCCTTGAGCATCTGCCAGTGCTCGTCCCATGTTAGGGAGAAACTTGTGAAACTCTCAGAGGCCACTCTCGGCTTGCCGTAGAGGTGGGCGGCTGATTCGGTCGGTTCAATGGGCTTGAAATCCAAGTCTCCAACATATCCTTCGGAGAAAGGCTGCCAGAACTCGCACATCGGGACATCGGCGTATTTGAAGTACTCCATCGGATCCATCGTGACAACATCGCTTCCGGCGGTCTCAAACTGGACTTCCAAGCCTTTCGCATGGGCAAGATCTGTCATTCTCTTGAAGAAATTCTCGCAGTAGAGTTTGTTGACAGTCCGTCTCCAGTCAATCAGGAAGCGGCTTGTTTCCTCTTGGCTGTCAAGCACATAGCCCATAAGGGCGGGAAGCCGGACCGCAATGTCGTACCCGGCGGCATCACGGAAATCCTTCTCCATGGTGTCAGTCCAAGTCTGGGTGTTGCACTCCCAGCTGTCCATCAACATTCCCTTGGCCTTTCCACCCAGAGGACCATCCTGGAGCATTCCGACATAATTAGCGAACTGGATCTCGGCTCCTTTGGGGTCGAACTTGCTGCACTCCCAGCCAGTGGCTTCAGGAGTCGCGGGGCCATTGCGTTTCCCGAAATTGACATGGCCGATCCTCAGGACTGTCCAAGTGCCTTGCGGGCAGTCTCCTGCTGGGGGTGTCCAGTCGAGGATTCCATCCGGATTCATCTTGTCAGTTATGTCGATTATGTCCGTTGTTTTGACGAAAGCCAGAGGATTCTGCTCCGTGTGTTGCTGGTAGGGCTCTTTGGCGATCAGTGTCCAACCTGCCTCACCTCTCCAGCTGTTCTTTCTTGCGGCTGACCAGAAGCGGACGAAACGCACTGACGCGGGGTGGGCATTGGTTAGGGTAAACGTGTAACTTTCAGCACCTTCCACTTCGTTGCAGGCAAACACCATATTGTTCAGACCGCCGTCCTGCCAGTTGCTCATCGGCAGGTTAGCATCGACCATTGTCTTTTCTTCCCCTGAGTTTGTCTTGGCGGTCAGTCTCACATGTATTCCCGGATTGTAGCAGAAATTATGGGAGAACGCACCCACAGGAGGAAGTTCCAGGGTGCGGATCACCTCACCTTTAGGCAGGCTAAAGGTAACCGTGCTGGTTGTTCCAGGTTGGAGCTGTATTTCTTTGGTAGTCAGACCCTTGAAAAGATCTTTCCATTCCTCCGGGCCACTTGTCGGCTCTGGAACCAAAGCTTCCCCCGTGTCCCCTAGAGGGGTCGGGAAGGCCAGGACCTTAATGTCATGGTAGTCTCTCCAGGGCTCGTTGGAAGGCTGGCCTTTAGGAAGGAAGCCTTTAGGAGGAATCTCGCAGGCTATCTCATCGCTATCCTCTTTGCCATCAGACTTATCTATGACTGGAATGTCCGTCCTGGACCAGACCAGTTGCCTCATGGCGTTCTCCGGCTTTATCCAAGGGCCACCGGCCATGGACCAGCCAGGGCATGTTTGGATGGTAAGCCTGAGCCCAAGGCTGTCCGCTTTTCTGCCCACATAACTGACCATTTCTTCCCATTCCGGAGTCAACTGGGTCAGATGGCGGGTGGTTCCGGGCCACATCCCGCCGGAGCCGTGAAACCACTGGACTCCTGAGATCCCAGCGTCGGCAATGGCCTGCAAGTCAGCGTCAATGCCTTCACGGGATATGTTCCCGCCGATAAAGTGGAACCATGTTTCTGGATAAAAGACTTTGCCTGGCTGCTTGAAAGCGGTTTCGTCGTTCGGGCTGAAAGGGGCCAGAAGCGTTTCGGTGTCAGGTGTGATGGGTACGGGCTGGGCATTGAGACCTCCAGCCACCAAAAATGACAATACCGCCGTCAGGGCTACTGTGCCCAGGCGGCGGAACAAATCTCTGCGGACCATTATCTCACTATCTTTAAGATGGTTGTCAGTACATCAGATGTTTTTTGGAATTATTCCTCCATCCAGCGTCGCTCTTGTAGTCGGTGAAAAACACCACGAGATCCGCATCGCTCTTGTAATCGACGAAATAGATTTTCTTCTTGGCGTCGCTCTTGTACTTCACGAAATGCCAGATGCCCTTGTTGGCATCGGCGTCACTCTTGTAGTTGGTCTTGTACACGACAAGATCAGCGTCACTCTTGTATTTGGTCACAAAGACCTTGACTTGCGCGTCGCTCTTGTAGTCGCAGCTATAGACTGTCTGTCCCGAAGCCGCTACCCCTATCAGAGCCAGAACTAGAGTAATTAATATCTTTTTCATATTGATGAAGTGTTATTCTTTGTAAATATAGCAAAAATCATGGCAAAAGAGACTAATGAAGACTCAGTTCTTTGATTAAGGTAGGCGAACCAAGGCTCAGGCTGTCTATCCCGAGATCGCAAAGCACGTTGGCCACTTCCGGATCCGATGCAGCTTCACCGCACACTCCAACAGGTATCTTCTCCTTTTTGGCGGCGTCCACGACCATCTTCACGGTTCGGATCACCGCCTTGTCAAGAGGGTTGCAAAGGTTTGATACAGAGGAGTTTCCCCTGTCGGCCGCCATCACATACTGGGTAAGGTCATTGGTGCCGATGCTGAAGAAACCGGCTTCTGCCGCAAGGCGGTCTGAAATGAGTGCCGCCGCCGGGGTCTCAATCATCACGCCGATTTCCATATCGCTGTCAAACAAGGAACCGGAGGATCGCAATGATGCCTTGCATTCCTCCACAAGCGCCTTGGTCTGGACAAGCTCTTCAAGCCGGGTCACCATCGGAAGCATCATCCTGATTTTGCCGTGGGCGCTCGCTCGCAGGATAGCCCGAATCTGCTCTTTGAATATCTCAGGCATATTGAGTGACAGCCTTATCCCTCTCATTCCCAGGAAGGGGTTGTCTTCCTTGGGCAAATCCAAGCCCGGAGCCGGCTTGTCACCTCCTATGTCCATTGTCCTGATGGTCAGAGGACGGCCTTGGCAGGCTTCCACGGTCTCTTTGTAGATACTGAACTGCTCCTCTTCGGATGGAAGCTTGTCTCTGCACAGGAAGAGGAACTCGGTCCTGAAGAGGCCTATTCCCTCGGCACCGCTCCGTATGGCTTCCTCGACATCTTTGACGGAACCGGCGTTGCCTAAGATCTTTACACCGTGTTTCCTTATGGCTTGAATCATTCCCTCCGGGATGCCCTTGTCCTCGGCCATCCTGCTCCTGAAAGCCCGCTCCTCAATTTCTGAGGGGTTAACCTTGACCTCGGCTTTGCCGGTGTCAACCAGCAAAAGGTCTCCCGTGTTGATCCCGTCTATGTCTATTCCGGAGACGAAGGGAATGCCTCGGCCGCGGGCGATGATGGCCACGTGGCTTGTGGGGCTGCCTTTCCGGGTCACCAGCGCTTTGACCGTGCCCAGATCCATCTCCGCCATATCCGAGGGAAACAATTCCGGCGCGACCACGACAGCGTCCTTGGGGAGGTTCTCGAAGGAATTGTCGGGAACACCGTCAAGGTATTCCACGAGCCCTCTGCAGACGTCTCTGAGGTCATCGACGCGTGACTTGAAATACTCATCCCCGGTCTCATTGAAAATTGCGGAGATCTCCTCCTCAGCCGCTTTAACGGATTCAGAGGGTGTCAGGCCTTCCGATACATTTCTCTGTATGGAGTCTCTAAGTAGCGGATCCTCAAGTATTTCCAGATGTGCGGAGAACACTTCCGGAGACGGACTGTCCTGGATGAAAGCGCTTAACCTTGAGGTCTCATATTCGAAAGCCTCGTCAAGCGTTCTTTCGCTTGGCTGCCCAGTCTCACCTCCACGGTGGAGGATCCAAGCCTTACCTATGGCAAGCGTCCCTTTCATCTTTATTCTTAAAGGCTTTCCAGAAACCGGGTCACTTCCGTCAAGGCTTTGTCCTCGTCCGGTCCGACCGCTTTTATCTCAACCTCGGTCCCTTTCTTTAGCGCTAAGCTGATAATGGAAAGGATGCTTGACGCGTTGACTGTCCTCACGGCGGTGGATATGGTGACCTGTGTCCCCGGGAAGGATTTCACAAGCTTTGCCAGTTCTCCGGCCGGGCGGGCATGAAGCCCGTCCGGAGCACCGATTGTCAATTTCTTAGCTGTCATATCATTTCAGTTTTCCGAATATTTCTTCAGCGTTAGCGGAGTGGCATAGGAAGTCTAGGGTGGCCTCGTCTTCCAGGGCGGAGGAAATCTTTGCCAAAAGGTCGAGATGTTCGTCTCCCTTACCAGCTATTCCCACAATCAGGTAGGCCTTATCTTCCCCGAAATCAACACCTTCTGGGTATTGCAGGACGGATATTCCACTCCGCGAGACCTTTTCTTTGGCTTCAGAGGTCCCGTGCGGAATCGCTACCCCCATGCCCATGTAGGTAGTGGCAAGGCGCTCCCTTTCCAACATCGATTCTGAATATCCCATCTCGACATATCCCGATTCTTCCAGTAGTCTCCCAGCGCGAAGAATAGCTTCTTCCTTACTTTCAGACTTCAGGCCAGATAGGACGTTCGATGGTATAAGTAACGGGATATCATCGCTTTTCAGACGAGTGACAAGCTCATCAAGTTTGGGGTCGGAAATGAAGTTCGTGATTCTCACCACTTCGTGGCCATGGATTCTTTCAGCGAGCGTACTCTGGCAGACTACGATATCAGCGTCTTCTGGAATCGTGTCAACAGCGGAGTTGACACAGGTTATTCCACTTATGCCGTTTTTGAGCAGCTTGGCTTTGAAACGGGTGGCTCCCAGTGCGCTCGAACCCATCCCGGCGTCACAGGCGAATACGATCTTTCTTATATTACCTTGCTGGATGCCAGCAGGTTCCAAACTTTCCTCATCGCAGGCCGCTTCCTCCTCACTTTGGAAATCCGGCTTTGCTTTTATCATCGGTATAGCGAGCAGGAAGGATATGGTTGTCCCGATGAGGACTCCAAGAATCCCGATAAACAGCCGGCCTTTCGGCGACATCAAAATGATTGAGATCAGGCTTCCGGGAGATGCGGGTGCCACCAGTCCGAATCCGGCGAAGGTAAAGAACAGGAGCGAACAAATGTTACCTGTCATAACGGCGAGAAGCAAGATTGGCCTGGCCAGGACATAAGGGAAATAGATCTCATGTATTCCTCCGAATAGCTGGATCACCGCGGCCCCGGGAGCGGCATCCCTGGTCATGCCCTTGCCGAATGCCCAGCATGCGAGCAGGATTCCCAGTCCCGGTCCTGGATTGGGATCGACGAGGAACAACATTGATTGGCCCATTTCTGCGGCCTGTTGAATGCCTAAAGGGGTCATAATGCCGTGGTTAACGGCGTTGTTGAGGAAAAGGACCTTTGCGGGATCCACAAGTACAGCCAGGAGGGGATTCATCTTGTGGGCCAGCATCCAATCGACTCCAGAGCTGAGAAGCTTGGTGAGAGAGTCAACCACGTTACCGATGACGAGATAGCCGGATATTGCCAAAATCATGGCGATGATGCCCAGGGAGAAATTGTCCACAAGCATCTCAAAACCAGCTCCTACCTTTCCCTCCACCAGATTGTCGAATCGCTTGACGCACCAGCCGGCTAACGGCCCCATAATCATGGCTCCCAGGAACATTGGGGTGTCGGTACCGATGATGACGCCCATCGCGGCGACCGCTCCGGCCACTCCGCCCCTGTAGCCGCACACATTCTTTCCGGCTGTGAACGCGATGAGAGTCGGCAGCAGGTACTTCAGCATTGGCGAGACCATCTTGGCGATGCTCTCGTTGGGCCACCATCCTCCGGGAATGAAAAGTGCGGTGATGAGACCCCAGGCGATGAAAGCGCCGATGTTCGGCATGACCATCGCGCTAAGGCTCCGTCCGAATCGTTGTATCTGCTCTCTCATTTAGGATTTAGTCAACAGCGACGTACCACTGGTCCTCGCCGAAGGGGACGAGTTTGTCACCGACTTTCCTCAGTCCCATGATATTCCTGCTCTCAGGAGCCGGATGGTTGAACCAGATTATAGGGTTGTCTTGAGGATCCAAGGCGATGGATATCACCTCGGGAGTACCGTATTCTTCCAGATCCACATTCCAGATGCTGTAGGGATCTTCCGGATTGAACTCCGCTTTTTTGGAATAAGTGGCGGTAATGGTGCCGTAGTCTATCCAAACGAAAGCCACCATAGCTTCTCCCCCCTTGTGCTCGAACTCAACCATGCCGAAGCATCGGTTAGATTCCCTCAGTTCGGCTACTCTTCTGGAATACATTATCTTCCGTCCGAATTTCTCCGCAATCTCCTGTTCGTAAACCAAGTCCAGAGGGACCTCCGGCTCGGGATATTTCCAACGGCTGAATGAAGGGAACTGATGGAATGCGGCGAACTGGCTGTCGGAGGCCAGGGCGATGACTTCGTAGTTGTCGTAACCTCGGAACATTTTCTTGCGTAAAACGTCAAGGGTACGAAGTTCATAGTGGATGCCCCGGGCTTTCTCGGGATCACTCAAATAGCAGCCCCAAGGGGCGTCCTCGTCGTCGGAGTTGTCCCTGATGAAGAAGAGCCTGTCACAATTCTGCTTGAATATCAGCCAGTTGTCCATCTCGTAGTCATATTCCTCACCCTTAGAGGTAGGGCTGACGAATTCGAAGAGATCTTTGTCGGGATAGACATACCCGGGCTTTTCGAGACTATCCCAGTCGTAAGGGATGCCGCTGCCCCAGAAGGCTCCCGGGACTATGTACATGTCTTTGCTTGACATCCGAACCTCGGTCACATCGTAGTTGCCGGTGAATGCCCTGTCGGCGATTCCGACTACCGGATAATCCTCGCCGTTGAACTTGACGGACTCGGGCACTTCCACGATTCCGGAATATCTCCCTCCAGCTGCCAGGACAGCGTTCTCTCCTTCGTCCACAAGGTGGTAGATGTAGCCGTTTTTATCCGCGAACGAGCCTCCTTCATAGCGGTAATGGGCCGCCAGACCCATTCCGATTCCGAAAGGTGTGCCGGTTTTGAAATTATCCTTGAGCTCAAGGAGTTCCTCATCTGGAAAGAACTCACCCTCAAGGGTGTAGTCGTAGAAGTCGGTTTTGACATTGTAGGAGAACTTGTTGCCCTTTATGGGAATCCATTTCCCGTCCTCAGGAGTGAGTTCAGCGGAGTGGCCGTCCTCGTTGATCACGAAAGCTTGGAACCACAGCTCTCCCTTATTGTTGAAAGCTATGCTAATCTTTCCGGTTTCTCCGATATCCTCATAACTGTAGATGCCGCTGGGAATCGGTGTGGCGGCGGAAACTGTCTGTGCCGTGAAGGCTGAAACCAGGACCAAGACGGTCTGGAGAATCATCGTGGATAGTATTCGTAGGTGTTTCATGCCATAAATATAAGAAAAAGTAAGTATATTTGAAATTATGAGAAACTGTATGATCACCCTGGTCGCCGTTCTTGTCACGACCACATGCGTAATGGCCCAAAGTGGCCCTAAGGACATTATCCCCGCACCTTTCCATTATGAGGTTACCAAAGGCACCACATCTTTGCCTGAGGCCGCGGATATGGATATCCGTATCGGAAGTAAGAAGTTCCTTTCCAGGATCAAAGGTTACGGCCTTGAGGATTGGCAGGTGAAATCGGCCTATTACCTCGAGTTGTCGCCAAAAGGGTTGCACATAGAAGCCGCTGATTATGAAGGCTTTTTCTATGCCATCCAGTCTGCCTATATGATGCGCTTCGTCTCTCCGGAGATCCAGTGTTGCAGGATTCTCGATTGGCCGAGGTTCCGTCATCGGGGGATGATGCTTGATGTCAGCCGCAACTTCCAACCGGTTGAGTTCGTTAAAAGACAGTTGGACATGATGGCCCTCCTGAAAATGAACAAGTTCCATTTCCATCTTGTGGATCATCCGGGATGGAGAATCCAGATTGACAAATATCCTTTGCTGACTGGTTTCTCAGCATGGAGGACTAAAGATGACTGGGAGGATTGGATTAAGGACGGACAGCGTTTCCTCGACCGGAACGATCCTGCCGCGCGGGGAGGTTTCTACACCAAGAAAGACATTGCTGAGATCATAGCTTATGCGGCGGACCGCCAGATTGAGGTGATTCCTGAGATTGAGATGCCTGGCCACAACTATGAGAGCATCGCCGCATACCCGTTCCTCTCATGTATGGATCCAGATGGGAAAGACCATTTGAAGGGTGTTCATGAGCTTTGCCCGGGCAATGAGCAAGTCTATGAGTTTCTTGAGAATGTCCTCACGGAAGTCTTTGAGATGTTTCCTTCTAAGTATATCCACATCGGTGGGGATGAGGCTGGAAAGGGCAACTGGGCAAAGTGTCCGGTCTGCCAGGCCAAGATGAAGGCTGAGGGTCTTGGGAACGTTGAGGAACTTCAGAGCTACCTTGTCAAAAGGATGGAGAAGTTTGTCAACGACCATGGGAAAACCATCATCGGTTGGGATGAGATTCTGGAAGGTGGGCTTGCCCCTAATGCTACCGTGATGTCTTGGAGAGGCACCGAGGGAGGTCACAAGGCGATAGAGGATGGTCATGATGTGATATTCAGTCCTACTCAGTGCTATTATCTTGATTATCACCAGGCCGCTGACCAGTACAGGGCGGTAGGACCATACCAGCCTCTGAAGCAGACATATTCATTTGAGCCTATCGACGAGAACATCGCTCCGGAGAATGTCCACCATGTGCTTGGTGTCCAGGGTAACTTATGGACGGAATTTGTCAACCAGTGGTGGCACGCCGAGACGATGCTCTATCCTCGTCTTTTCGCCATAGCCGAGACTGGCTGGAGCCAACCACAGAGGAAGGACTATTCCTCTTTCCGCAATCGGGCTGTGACTTGGAACAAGGTTCTGGACTATCTGGGTTATAACCACTACAAGTTGGGTCCAGTTGAGAAGGACGGCAATTGATCAAGCCTTTTTTAGCGCATATTGGGCTTCTCCCAAATGCTCGTCGGCGTGTAGGGAGTGAATAACGCTTCTTCTCCGCCAGAGATCGAGGTCGGGAAGAGCAGGTTCCCTTTGCATCTGGAAGTGCCTCCAGTGGCTGTGTTTCCTAGGAGGCCGGTAGCGAGCCCGGGGGCGGAAACAATCATGATAAGAGCGGTTTCCGGAGCTTTGAAAACGGCCAGGATGTTGCCTTTATCGTCCAGTAACGCGTTAAGGTCGCCATGACTCACGTTCATCTTGTAGGAGGGTTGATTGAATACGGCCCCAGGTTCTATGCCTCCAAAGGCCACCACGGTAGCACCGTTCTCAATGTACACCCTTTTCCCTTTTTCCAACATCGCGTCCAAGGATCCTTCCGGAGGACCCTTCAGGCATATTGCGTAGACTATTCCGCCAGAGATCCTGAGATCGCTGTTTGAGTCGATCGCGTCATTGCCTTTGGAAATGGCGCTTATGTAACCATCAGTGATATTGATTCCATTATGGCAATTGATCGCGTCATCGTGGTTTGACTGGAAGCAATGCTCACCTCCGGAAATAGTCAGCTCCCCTTTAACTTCCAAGGCTTCTCCAGCCTTGGTTGTCACATCTATCGTTCCGCCAGTGATCTTGAGATCCCCGTAGTTTTTGTCTATGTCTTCGTTTCCGATCTTGATTCCTTTCGGAGCCACATCATTGACAATGGATCCGGAAGTGTTGATGGTGATTGTCCCTCCGGAAATCAGGCTCTCGCCCTTCTCTGCCCTTATTCCCTTTCCTCCATCACCATTGTTGGTGATGTTGACTGTTCCATCGGTCATCACGAAATAGTTGTCAGCTTTTATTCCAGCGGATCCTTTGTAGTCCTTTACTTCTCTCCCTACTCCGCCGGTGACGGTTATGGATGTCTCTCCTCCTTCGACAAGCACATAATTGTCGGAAGATATTCCCTTTTTGGTATTCGCTGCTGATGACACTATCAATTTGCCGGATGAGATCTGAATATAGTCATTCCCCCTGATCCCATGTCCGGCTTCATTGTGTGAGGTGACTTTGACTGTGGGACTATCCATAAAACGGATGTAGTCATCAGACGCTATCGCGCTCTTTCCGAGCTTGTTGGAGGCATTGACGGTGAGAGTCCCTTTCCCACTGAACACCAGCTGCCCTTCACTGAACAGGACGGACTTCATATCCTCTTCTCCGGAACTGTAAGACGAGGAAGAATTGTCAGATAGAGTGTTGGTCCCCTCAACCACTATGAAGGTCCTTTTATCGCTTTGGTTATTAATAGCCGCTCCTTTCTGGTTCTTGATGCTGACACCACTCAGCAGAATGGCCTGTTTCTTCTCGCTGTAGAGCTTGAAATAGCCGTTTGAGGTGGAACCGGTCAGCTTATAGATGATGAACTCGTCGTTACGGGTGTTCCTGACTGTGACTTTATCCCCGTCAACTGAAACATAATCGTGATAGTCTCCCGCCACTTTGGCGATCCCGTTCTCCTGGAAAGTGATGGTGATCAACCTGTTGAATCCAGTGTTGGAAATGTCATCGTCAGAGGAAGGATCTCCCGTCGAGGCGAAAGTGTAATCCCCAAATCCATCATCGAAGCCACCTTTGGAAACTTTGAGGGCATAAGAGGAGGTCGCGGCTTCGTGAATATCATCTCCCGCGAACTTGGCGGTGATTGTCGTGGTGCCTTTGCTTAATATCGTGATCTCGCCTCCGGGAGATATACTTGCCACAGAAGTATTTGATGATGAATATGTTATATTGACTCCTTGCGGGTTGTTCAAAGAAGGGAAAGAGTTGCCTTCGTTAGTGGTGGCCAAGCATTCGGCCGATGACCAGGACAAAGTGACAGGTATCTTCTTTACCGACAGTTTGTACGAGACCACTTTGGATGAGTAGTCATCGCTCTCCTTTGATGTCGCGTTGATTGTCGCGATACCAGCGCTTTTTACCGTGACAACTCCATTTTCATCGATGGATGCCACAAAAGGATTTGAGGATGAATAGATTACGCTAAGCTCCAAGGGATTATTCAGAGTGGGGTAAGTGTTGTCTAAGCTAAGAAACGCTTCGCAGGAACCGTCTGACCAATCCATAGCGGGTATTGCTTTACTAACTTCCAGGACATAAGTCGCGCTGGTCGCCTGGTAATACTCAGTTTTTTCCGTTGTGGCCATAATTGTGGTGGAACCGGAAGAAATGAGAGATATGGCGCCATCCGGAGATATGGTCGCTACCGAGGGATTTGATGAGGAGTAGCTTATATCCATATCATCCGGATTATCCAGAGAAGGGAAAGAGTTGTCGGAGCCGAGGGTGACAGCACATGAGTTGTCAGTCCAGGACAAGCTCGGGATGATCTTGACTATAGAAAGAATGTAGGAGACGCTACCTGCCGCGAAGGTGTCGGTAGCTTTGGAAGATGCTGTTATTGTGGTGGTTCCGATTCCCCGGATGCGTATGTTGCCGTTAGGGGAAATATAAGCCACATTAGGCGACGATGAGGAATATGTGATGCTCAGGTTGTTGGGATTGGATAACGAGGGGTAATCGGGAGAACTGAGATAGGAGGCCTCGAATCTGTCTGTCATCCATGACAAATCCGGATCCTGAAGCCTGACATCCTGTGCTGCCACGTTCATTGAGTAAATAGAACTTCCTTCCAGGTAGCTGGCGTTTTCAAGGGCAGTGGCTGTGATTGTGACCGAACCAGGGGAATGTAGGATGATGACACCATCTGGGGAAACGCTGGCCACAGTCTCGTCACTAGATGAATATGCTATCTCCTGCCCGGCAGGATTATCCAACGCGGGGAAGACGTTCTCCTCTCCTATTTTGACATCACAAGAGCTTGAGAGCCAAGCTACCGCGCTCTTGTTCTTGCCGACTGAAAGGGTGAAGGACACGCTCCCTGCCTCGTGACCGGCGGTCTCCGCGGAACTGGCGGATATGATGGTGACCCCAGCCCCCACAATAGTGATTTCTCCTTTACCGGACACGGTCGCGACAGTCTCGTCGCTTGAGAACCAATTGATTTCAAGCTCGTTGGGATTAGATAGAGTCGGATAATCAATCTTCTCTTGCCCCATGACAGCATTCACATCAGATCCTGATAGTTCCAATCCGCTGGATGCCCTCTCTACGGTCAGCTTGTAGGATGCCTCGCTGGCGTTGAACCTGCCGTCTTCCGTCGAGATGGCGGAGATGATGGCAGAGCCGGCCCCCAGAATGGTAACCTCGCCTTCCACGGACAAGGCCGCTACAGTCTCGTCGCTTGAGAACCAGCTGATTTCCAAATTGTTGGGATTGCTGAGGACTGGGAAGGTCACCTCCTCGCCATAAACGGCGGAACAGTCTTCTTCGGACCATTCGAGACCACCATCGGCTTTCGCCACTGTTAAGTTGTAGGAGGCGCTGCCGGCTGTAAAGGTCTCAGTACCATGCGAGGTCGCGATGATCGCGGCTGATCCGGAAGCTATGATGGAGATCTCTCCGGAAGAGGATATTGTGGCGACATCCTCATTTGTGGAGAAAAACTCCACACTGACATTATTAGGGTTTGAAAGGGTCGGAAAGACATATTCGGATCCATACACAACCCTCACTGAATCAGAGCTCCAGACAATCTCCGGGTCAGTTGGTTCCGGCCCGGGCGGCGGCTCCTCACCTTGCTCTATAATGTCGGTGACCACATTGATCTCATCACCGGCGCAGCCTCCCGCCATAAAGATTAGAAAGGCTGTAACAGCGATGATAATCAACGGTTTGGAACTCAAGTATAGAGTTTTTTAGAAATTGAATGTGTAACCTATACCAATGTGGGCCTTTATGGCAGGAGAATAGGAGATGGACTTCAGTTTGGTGCCCTCCTTGTTGGTGTCGATGTTCTTGTCGTAGCAGTAGTCACCCATCACGAAGAAATCGAAAGCACTGTGGCGATTGACCGTCCATTCCACACCCACAGCTCCGCGGTAACGGTTGATGTAGGTGTCGGTGTAGCCCAAGAACTCATAGTCGGTGAACTTTTTGCCGGTGGCGCTCCAGGTAGCTGAGCATGCCGGGTCATTGAACACGTTCCGGATCTCGACATAGCCGTAGGGCTCCAGTTTCTGGGAGGCTTTGTAGGATACCTTAAACCGGCTTTTCAAGGTGATCTGGTTCGGTGTCTTCTGGAAAGGGTTGCTTACATCCCTGTGGGTGAACTGTCCTCTTTCCTTTATCGCGAAGCGCCAAGGGCCGGTCTTGTAACTGAAAGTCACGTCACCATAGGCCCGGTGGCGCGGTTTCCACTCGCCGGATGAATTCTTGTCTTCTATGAATATGTAACCGGCTCCCAATTTGAGCCATTGTGTCGCCTTCCAGGTCAGTCCGGTTCCGAACTGATAACGGCCGAAATCGCTGAGGTTGTCGCCCATACGGGCTTCTCCTTCCACATTCCAATGGAATCCTTTCACGATCTTCTTGTCCGCGGTGACGGAGACTCTGGCTCCAATCTCGCTCTCAAGGTCTTCTGTCGTGATCTGGGCCTTTGACACGAAGGCTCCTGCCGTCAGAAGGGCGCATGCTATTACAAGTCTTCTAACCATTATTAATTGTTTTATTGCTCAACGAAATCCTTTGCCCTGGTCAGGGTGTCGATTGTCGCGGTCTGGTCCTTTCCTAATGTGTAATATACTTTGATGAAGGCCGCGTCCTTGAGGAAGTCCACATGACCGATCTCAAGGTTGTCTATCTTGATCCCGATCCTATTCTCAAGGTCCGCAATGAGTTCTGCTCTCCTCTCGGGGACGATCAGCTCAATCCGGTCGTAAAGGACGAGCTTGGTGGAAGTGTGTTTAAGAAGCCGGGGGCTCTCGAGAATCCAAACCAAGCACACTATCAATGCGTTAGCGATCACCATGACTGCGACTGTCCCCGTTGATAGCACATAGTGGGCGTGATCCGTGGCCGCTCCTACCAGCTTATAGACAGGTGCGAGGCCGTTCATTGCCGCGAGAGCTATGATCACAAACAAGTAGGTCATCTCCCTGATCGGGACCGTCTCTGTGCGGTAGCGGAGGATTCCGAATATGGCAAAAAGACCAAGGGTGAGTCCTACTCCGATCTCGACATTGCCCATCATGTAGAGAAGCATAAGCATAGCCGAGGAGAATACTATGAAGGTGAAGAAGTAGTCACGGCGGCGGCTCTTCTTGTAATAGAAGAACCGGACCAGGATCCAACAGACCGCCAGATTCAGGAAGAACCTGATAGCTAGCTCAGTAATGCTTTGGCATGTGGTCATCATGGCATCCGTGATGGACTGGACATCGATGATGTCTTCATCCGCGAGGGTGTAGTCGCCCAGGTCTTGCATTGAAATCATATGACTTGTATTCTTTTGTTTATTACCTTTTCTATAGTGCGGACTTTCTCTTTGAATCGTCCGCTTTTCACTTTATTGTCAGTAAGAGTGACCGCCACGCAGTATTTACTGACCTTTATCGGCTTGACCCTGTTGTCGAGAAGTATGCCTTTCATTTGGCTTTTGGTTCTGCCGTCTTGCTTTATCTCGATGATCACGGCATCCTGGAGGGAGGCTTTTCTCCCTGTACGGAAGTTGTTGAAATACAGGTTGGTGTCTATGGTGATACGCTCAGTTTTAGCCGTGTTGACCAAAGTTATCCTGTCGAATGCGGTGGAAAGGACGGGGGATAACTGGTCTATGGTGAACACTGAGTGTTCAGCCAGATAGGAGGTCGCCTTCTTGTCTGAGGAGAAATCTTCCATCTCATCCACAGGAATTCCTATCCTTTTTTTCTTCGTGCGTCCTTTATTGTTCTTGCGTTTGATCTCCAGGTAGGCGTTGGAGGAGTTGACATATTCCCTTGTCCTTACTTTCTGGCGAGTAAGCCGACGGTTGTGGTGGTCCAGAAATGTCTTTAGGTTCAAGGTGTCGTAGTAGATTGAATTATAAGGACTTATTTGCTCTCCTTCGGTTTCGAGAGCCCTATATCCAGCCGCCACCGCGGCATCAAGTACTTTGGTGAGGGTGGCCTCATCCGTGAGGTACTTGGTGTCGACGCGGTTCATCAATTTGATGGAGTCCATCTCCTCAAGGAAGATTGGCTGGAATTTATGAAGGGACTCAGGCATCCTGGGTGATGTATTCGTAAGTCTTGGTAGAGATCAGTTTCCCCTTCGGGTTGTAGGTGTATTGTACTTTTCTTTTACCGAACTCATTGAATTCGAACTTTTTATAATTCACAAGGCGGTTGCGCTCATCGTAAAGGAGCTCCCGGGTCATCACCCCGTTCCCGTTCCATTCGAATCTTTTGCGCCATTTCTGCTTCCCGGTGTAATCATACTCGGTCTCCTCTATCTTTCTTCCCTCGGGGGAATAGATTGTCATGTGGTCGAGAGTCCTCGTTCCCTTCGCATTGGCATTCCATTCCTTGACGACAAGATTCTTCTTGTCCATCTTCTGCTCCTGAGACGCGCTGCTGTTCTGGGCCGTCGCGGAAAGGCATGTGAGCAAAGCTAGCGCTATTATAATAATTTTTTTCATATCCGTTGATGTTGATATCTGATCGTTTTCATTTGTTGGCCTGTCATCAGCGTCTCCAACCACCACCACCTCCTGGACCGCCCGGTCCTCCCTGGCCGCCGGAATAGGTTCCGAGGTTCGAGGTGGTTCCTCCGGATA
>OMQO01000017.1:9019-27809 GCA_900313275.1 uncultured Bacteroidales bacterium | reverse complement strand
ACCGGAGTGGACTGCAAAGTAGGGGACACTATAACCATATTCGGTGAAGATCCGACTGTCACCGAACTGGCCGATATTCTCGGTACAATTCCTTATGAGATAATGACTTCCGTTCCAAGAAGAATAGAACGGGTCATCGTCCGCCATTAGGCGAGGAGGCCTGCGAAGACCTTTTCGGCCACCTCGTCTCCCTTCAGTTTCCTGACAATCTCCACAGCGAATCTCACGGCGCACCCAGGTCCGCGACCTGTGATCAGGTTGCCGTCAGTCTCGGTAGGCTCACCGGTGTACTCGGCGCCCTCGTTCATGAGCGCTTCCTCGAATCCATCGTAGCAGGTGACTTTTTTGCCTTCAATATCAGGAAGTTGGGAGGCAACAAGACCAGGAGCGGCACAGATAGCGGCGACAGTGCCTCCGTCAGCGAAATGCTTTTTCATCTGCTCCATCAGATAGTAGTCGTCTGCCAGATTCTTTGCGCCAGGAAGCCCCCCAGGGAAGATCATGACATCCTCCTGACCTGATCCCGCGATTTGGCTTGTGTCAAACTCATCACGGTTCCAGTCGGCGATGACAGGAATCCCATGGGCGCCTTTAACAGTCCTGTCGTGGTCGATAGAGACAGTCTTGACATCAATCCCGCCCCTACGGAGAATGTCCACGGTAGCCAGTGCCTCAATCTCTTCGAAGCCATTAGCCAGAAATAAGAAAACTCCTTTCATGTCAGTTGTGTTCATTTGATTTGCTAATTTAGTAAAAACTCGATAAATTCGCGAATCGAATTGAGGTATGGTGTAATGGTAGCACTAGGGATTTTGGTTCCCTCAGTAGAGGTTCGAACCCTCTTACCTCAACTTTCCCCATAATTTCTTCGGCCATGGAACCTGGCAAGCGACTTCTTTCCCTTGACACCCTCAGAGGGTTCGATATGATTTTCATCATGGGATTCGCCTCAATCGTTAGCTCTATCTGTTGTCTTTTCCCCGGTGGGGACTCCTGTTGGCTTGAAGGGCAGATGCATCATGTCGCCTGGGATGGCCTGCGCCACCACGACACGATATTCCCTCTTTTCCTTTTTATCGCTGGAATATCCTTCCCGTTCTCCTACGCCAAGCAGGTCTCGAAAGGTTCTTCCAAGGGTAAGATTCATTTGAGAATACTGAAGAGGGGGTTCATGCTATTCCTGCTTGGGCTCATCTACAGCGGCCTTTTCAATCTCCATTTCTCCACTCTGAGGATTTTCAGCGTTCTGGCCCGCATTGGTTTCGCATGGATGTTCGCCGCTCTGCTCTTTGTCAACTTTAAGCCGAATGCCAGGGGAGTGATCGCAGTATGCATCCTTGTAGGTTATTGGTTGTTGCTGCGTTTCGTTCCTGCTCCGGACGCTCCAGCGGGTGCTGGCCCTTTCTCCCTTGAAGGCAATCTTGTGGGATACATCGACCGCATCCTTTTCCCAAACCATCTTCTTCAGAAGGGATTGTTTGATCCGGAAGGCTTGCTGAGTCTCCTGCCGGCGATTGTGACAGCCATGCTGGGAATGTTCACGGGTGAGTTTGTGAGAGTCGATGATGAGAAGATCTCCGGAGGGAAAAAATCTTTGTATATGGTTCTGGCGGCTGTGGCTTTGCTGGTCGTCGGACTGCTGTGGAGCACTGTTTTCCCGATCAATAAAAAGCTCTGGTCCAGTACTTTCGTCCTGGTTGTCGGGGCATATTCACTCGGCCTTTTCGCCCTGTTCTATTACATAATAGATGTGAGAGGATGGAAAGGTTGGACCAAGTTCTTCGAGGTTGTGGGATTGAATTCGATCACCATCTACATGGCGCAGAGAATCATCAGTTTCTGGGGGATAAGCGACTTCTTTGTCGGTGGTCTTTCCGGCCTCTGCTCAGAGCCGTGGGCAAAACTGATCGAAATAGTAGGTTATTTCACCGTCTCCTGGCTCTTCCTCTGGTTCCTCTATAAGAAGAAAGTATTCCTGAAGGTTTAGCGGCTGTCGGCCAGTGCCTTGCGGTAGATGTCGGAGATCACGAGGCCGCTCAGGGTCATCCCGAAAATCGCGGTGATATGTACGAGTGTGCCGTTGACTCGCTCCTCTTTCACTCCACGATTCTCGAGCACTTCCTCATCATAGACACAAAGGAACTTGCGGGAAGGTAAGGTCTTGTTTTTACGGAACTTCTTGCGGATAGCGGCTCCTAGCGGACAGCCCCTTACATTCCAGAACTCCGTCACTTTCACCTTGGTAGGGTCTATTTTGCAGGCGGCACCCATCGAACTGAAAAACACCGCTTTCGTGGCAGTGGCCTTCAGGATGAGATCAGCTTTGTCTTTGAGGGAGTCGATGGCGTCAATGATGTAGTCATATTCCTCAAGACCGAATTCATCGCTGGTCTCGCTTGAATATATCTTCTGGACCGCGTTGATCTCCGCTTTCGGGTTGATCTCAAGGAGTCTGGCTTTCAAGGTTTCGACCTTGACCTGTCCGACTGTGGACGGTGTGGCCATCAGCTGGCGGTTCACATTGGTGATGCAGACACGGTCGGAATCGACTATCGTCAAGTGTTTTACCCCGGAACGGACCAAGCCCTCCGCGCACCAGCTTCCGACCCCACCGACTCCGAAGATGATGACTTTGGCCTCGCTAAAGGCTTTCATCACTTCTTGGCCGACCAGGAGGGAGGTGCGGTTGTATATGGCGTTCTCTATACCGGAGATCATATTCGGGAAGATATAAAAAAAGAGTGCCGCTCCGAAAGCGGCACTCTTTCCTTCTTGTGAGGACTGGCAGATTTGAACTGCCGACCTCTTGCCTGTCAAACAAATCGTGCCGCTATTATATATAAACTATTATATCAAAATAAACACTCTCGTTTCTTTAGATAATAAATTCGTTGTATAACCTACATTGTTTTATACATCTTTTCCTAATTCGTGATCCGTCGTCGTTATTTTGACATTATAAAAAATTGGAAATCCTTTAATTCTCGGCCTCTTCTTTCGGTTTTATGATGAATTGCAGGCGCAGGTTGAAGGCGTCCTTGATCTTGTTAAGGTAGGAGATGTAGATGTCGTCGGTTTTCATCCAGCCGATGACCGCCCCGTGTGTCGAGCCGATGCTCTCGGTAAGCTCTTTCTGGGTGATTCTCCTGCGCCGCATCATGTCCTTAAGGAACCTGAGGCGGACGATCCTGTCGTTGCCGTTCTCGGCGTTCCCCTTGTTCTTGTTCGCCGGCATGATCACCGAGTAGGAGTCTCCCGCTTTTATCTCTATGGTGTCCTCCTTCGGCTCCAGCTCATCCAGTCTCACCTCAAGGGTGTATCCGAAAGCGTCAAGCACCTCCTCGGCCTTGGAGAGCTTCATGTCGTCGTTCCTGAGCAGGTGCCCCAGTCCCACGGAGGTCTTGCCGGTCGCGTTCTCGTAGTCTTTGAGAGTGAGGTTCATCTCATCCATGAGCTCGACAAGGAACCTCAGGTTCTCCGCCGGGTAGTCCCTTTTCTTGTAATGCTTTCGTTGCGCTTTCTCGGTCGTCTGTGTCGCCGCGGGAAGCTGCTCCCCGAAATTCTTTTTCATAAAAATTTCGTCGATTATTGCATAATACAAACGAAATTCTTTTCTTTGTAACGAAATGGTGCTTTCGACAAACGAATTTGTTTGTTACGCATGTATTATAGTTATGTGTAGGCAAACTTACTAAAACACATCGAGAAATGCAAGCGCCATCTTGACTGCCGGGACGGACCGGCGTTGTGACGTATAGCAGGTTTATTGACTTCTCAGTCCTAATCGTTTAACAGGTTTCAGCCGGCGTGGCTGGCAGGTGCGAGATGAACGCGTATAGCGACATACCGGATTATTCCAGTTTATTGGCCATCCCCGTGTCCGATGTCCTGGCCTATTTCGGCAAACGGACCGGGCACAGGGGTTATATGTATTACAGCCCCTTCAGGGACGAGCGCGAGCCTTCCATGCGCGTCACAGTCAACAGCGCTGACGGCACGTGGGTATGGGCCGACTATGGCGGGTCGCCGACCGGCGGGCGCCGTGTCGACGGCGGCGGTGTCCTGGAGATGGTGAGGCGCCTCTCCGGCGTCTCCGGTGACTCCGGGGCCGTCTCTGTCCTGCGCGAGATAGCCGCCGGGCGCGGATGTCCGGAGGTCCCGGACGTGTCCCCGCCTGAGCGGGAGACAGGGATAGTCATCGACGATGTCTCCGCTGTGTTCACGAGCGGGCCCGTCCGACGCTACGCCACCCGTGTCCGCCTCATCCCGGAGCCTCTTCTTGGGCGTTACTGCCGCCAGGTGCGGTATCATCCCAGGTCAGACCCCTCCAGGTCGTATATCGCCATCGGCTTCCCGAACAACGCCGGGGGCTGGGCGCTCCGCGGCAGAGGCGCTGGCGCCAAACTTAACAGCGCCTGGGGTCTCACCACACTCGGCCCAGACGGCTCCCTGATGGCCGACGGCCGCGCGGCCTCCACCAGGGGCCTGCTTTTCGAGGGCTTTATGGATTTCCTGTCATACCTCGCGTGGAGAGGGGTCCTGGAGCCCGGGGCAGACGTGTGCGTGCTGCACTCGGCGAGCAATATAGTCCACGCGAGGGAATGGGCGCTCTCCCACGGGGCCGTGCGCTCCTTCTTCGACAATGACCGGGCCGGCGACACGGCCACCGAGACGCTCGCCACCTGGTGCGGGGAGGCAGGCCTTGACTTCAGGGACGGGCGCGGGGCTTACGCGTCCAGCAACGATCTCAACGAGGCCTGGCAGGCCGAGGCCGCGTCCCGCACGGAGCGCCTGGGCAAGGGCAGGGGGGCTGGGAGATGAGCGAGCCGTGACTGTTGAATACATATAATCCATCAACCATTATTAAATCTTATTGTTATGGCTAACGAGAATCAGAACGAGCAGGCGCTGGACCCGAGGGTGGCCGAGCGCCTTGACAAGATTGACTGGGACGGTCTGCTGAGGATCACCGGCATCAGGCGCGAGCAGATCGAGGGCAACCCGACCGTGGCGCGCCAGCTGGCTTACCAGCAGTACACCGACCTGGTGTACGGCAACACGGCCGACATCTCCGGCCAGTTCTCCCTCCGTGCCGTTCCCGGAAGGGAGCCGGACGAGGCGTGGAAGGTGAAGGCCTACACTATCGAGAGGGAGAAGACCGTGAATGACGACATCTTCCTCTACGGGTCACCCATAACCTCCAAGAAGGCGAAGGAGGCCCTTTTCGAGAGGACCTCATGGGAGAACAGCGAGGGCAAGAGGGTTGTCGGCCGCGCCAACGCCAACGCCGGCAGGCCCATCGCCATCGAGCGGGACGTCGACGGCGAGAGGAGGAAGGACTACTACCTCGTGTCCCTTCACGAGCCGACCAACCGTGTCATCGGTATCCCCGTCGACGCGGTGAGGCGCATGTTCTTCGACGAGAACGAGAGGGCCCGCGAGGTGTCCATCTACGGGGCCAGGCTGAGCGCCGAGCAGCTGGACGAGATCTGCAAGGGTAACCACGTCCTCGTGGACGGCTGCAGGAACAGCAAGGGCGAGGAGTTCTCCACCTTCGTGCAGTTCGACGTCGCCCGCCGCCAGCTCGTCCCCACCCATCCGGCTATCCTGAAGGAGGCGCAGAGGGTGGGCGTCGACCTCCTCGGCTCCCGCAAGGAGGCCCCGGCCCAGGAACCCGTCAGAACCAGGGAGAGGAAGGTCGGGCAGGCTCCGGCCCCGCAGCCGGAGGGCAAACCGAGGTTGCGCCACGGGCGCTGACCGTCCCCCTCCCGGGGCGTTAATGACGGCATCAGGTCATGGCGAGGCAACAGACCCCATCCGAGCGTGTGGCGTCAAGGTACGCCGATATCTTCGTTGATCTCTTCTCACGTGTGGCGGCGGATCCGCGCGTGCCGTTCGTGGCGGCCTCCCCGTCTCCCCAGCAGGGTGTGGACGGCGTCCCGTTCCGCGGGGCGAACGCCCTCGTCACCTCCATCGCTGCCGCCCGGGAGGGCTATCACATTCCCGTGTGGCTCACCATGGCGCGCAAGGACTCGCTGGGGCTCATGGTGCGGAAGGGTGAGCGCGGCGTGCCTATCACGCATTACGATTTCTACTATGAGGACGTCGGCACCGGTAGGCGGGACCCGTCGATGACCGACGCCCTTTACTCGTCTCTCACCGACGAGGAGAGGCGCGGCTGGGTGAGGCGGTGCCATATGCGCTGCTGGACGGAGTTCAACATAGCGCAGACGGACTTCCCCGAGGTCTACCCCGAGCAGTGGGCCGGGCTTGAGGCCCTCTTCGGCTCAAGGAAGGCTCCCGCCTCGTGCGCGATCCTGGACCGGATGGTTGACGGGGGGACGTGGATGTGCCCGGTCGTCCCGTCCGGGGGAGCCGTCTCTCCTCTCTATGTCGAGAACAGGGATGTCATCGAGGTGCCCCCCAAGGGATCGTACGCCGACGAGTCCCGCTGGTACTCCGATCTCCTTCACGAGATGGCGCACTCGACCGGCAGCGAGGGGCGGATGGACCGGCGCCTGGGCTCCCCGAGCCTGACGGAGGTCGCCGGGGAGGAGCTGGTAGCCGAGCTCGCCGGGGCGGTCATGGGCACTTTCTTCGGTCTCCAGTCCACTCTTGGGGATCATAACGTCAGGTTCCTCAAATCCTGGGTCACCGCGATCGGCGAGACCCCGGAGGTCATCTACAGGGCCGTCACCACGGCGGCCCGTGTGTCGGACGCGGCGGCGGAGCGGCTTGGAGTCAGCCTAGGGGCGGGCGTCAACGTGCAGGCGGTAATGGACGGCATCGAGGCCGCCCGGGAGGCGGGGATAAAGGCCATGGAGCGGCGCGCGGAACGGGCCGGCAGGATCCCCGCGGCCCGCCGAGGGGGGCGTCTCCCGCTCCTCTCCGCGGGAAGGAAGGGGAGGAGGGGATGATCCTCCCCGGTCCGGTTCGGGAGCAGGTCAAGTCAAATCATATAGTTGTTATGGAGAATGATTCAAAAGTGTCTGTCGAGCCCATCGACGGGTTCCTCGGCGGGGAGTCGGTATCCGGGAGGTACGGTATCGCCTATGACAGGGCTTTCGCCTACCTTCGTGACGTGCGGATGAGGATGAGCCGCGCGGTCGGCTGGAGGTCGGAGACCGTCCCGTTCGATTTCGAGGGCTTCAGCGGATGGCATGTGGAGACCGGTCCTGACAGGTCGGTCCTTTACCGCGGGGATGTCGCCATGGCGTCTTTCTCCGCCGGGGCTGACGGCGGCCTGGTGTTCGAGGATCTCGGGCCGGCCAACGCCGGCGAGCGGGCCTTCCCCGCCTATCCGGACGACGTCAACCCCTGGTACCCGCTGGCCGACCTGATGAACGGCGGCCTGTGCCTGGAGCCAGGCAACATCGCCCTCGCGAGGAGCGAGTGCCATGGGGGCCGGGAGCTCATCTACGGCACCCGGTTCGGCGACGCCTGCGTCTTCTGTGTGGATCCTGATGACGCCAACCTGCGCGCCAGGCTAGCTGACCTGGAGGTCAACATCCGTTTCGCCCTCGCCGATGACGTCGACAGGGCGTTCGACTCCTGGTACGGCAGGACCATCGCCAGGGGCGGCTATGAGCCGCTTTTCTCCCCGGTGGCGGTCCTGTACTTCTATGACGGCCGGGATGTCCTCCGGGAGCGGGACTTGTGCGAGGAGATTGACGGCCTGAGCCTTGACCGGTGGGAGGAGGACTGGAGGATGCTCGACGAGCTGCGCCGCGAGGGGAATAATGTCCGTTCGGAGCTCGAGAGGGAGGCCGGTGTGGCCGGGAGACGCCATTTCCGTTTCACGGAGGCCGTCTATCCTTTCACGGGGTTCAGGGACGATGTCCTTTTCTTCGCCACGGCGGGTGGACGTCTCAGCGGTGACTTCATGACCGTGTCCGCAGGCCGGGTCGGGCTCTACCGTACCGTGGGGGAGGGGCGGTCCGCTCTCAGGGTCACATATCCGGACGTGGCCGCGGCGGTGAGGGCCGTGCGGGGCGTCTGTCTTGACAGGAGGAATGTCGGTCTCGCCCGGGGCGACTACAGGCGTTATCTCGAGTCCAGGGGCAAGGCCTCCCGGAGGGAGCCGGACGCGGCCAGGGTAGCCCGCGTCAAACCGTAGTCCTTTGTTTAATGTAAGCTGTACCTAGTCATGATTGGAGTCATCGCAGGTGATATCATCGGATCCCCGTACGTCGACAACCCGTTGCCGGACTCCTCGAGCATCTTCTTCCCGCTTTTCGACTCATCGTCCAGGATAGAGCTGGACAGGGCCGGGCGGTCGGCGAGGCAGCGCCTCTATGCCGCCCGTCCCGGAGTCATCACCTCCCTTGTCCTGGCGGTGTCCGACTGGTTGTCCTCTCCCGGGACTGGCCCGGAGGAATGGGACGGGATCGCCTCGTCGAGAGTGTCTGCCGTGGAGGCGCTCGCCGTTTGCGGCCCCGTCGCCGAGCTTGCCTCGGGGCCGGGCGAGGCCGCCTCGCTCGTGTCCTCGGTCTTCCGCGTCCTCGGTCACGGCGGGCGGTCGCTTGACGACGCCCTCGCCTTCACGTCGCTTCTCCTCGCCGTCAGGGGATCGTCGGTCACGGACGCCGCCGCGCTCCGCTCCATACTTGAGGGGGAGGGCTATGACGCCCGCCGGAACTCCTCGAAGATGAGGCCGTTCGTCACCGGGATGGTTGTCAGGGGGTCGGACGGCCGTCTCACGCCCGGGGACGGCCGCCCCGTCCGGGACGCCTCGCAGGTGCTCCCCGCGGCCCTGGCGGCTTTCCTTGGGAGCGGGTCGTACGAGGAAACCGTGCGGAGGGCCGTCGCCACCGGCGGCGACTCTGCGCTCACCGCAGCCCTCGCCGGAGCCCTCGCCGAGCAGCGTTACCCCGTCCCCGACACCAGCCGCTCGCGCGTGGGCGATTATCTCTCCGCCGCGGAAAGGGAGGTGGCTGGACGGTTCGAGAGGTCTGTACGCCGCGCCAAGGAGGGCATCGAGGTCACGTCTGGATCTGTCCGAGCGGGGACTGACGGCACGCGTTTCCAGGTCATACGCCTGGAGGGGATGGGAAGCGTCTATGTCGTCCCTGAGGGTATGGACGAGGTGGAGTCCGCCATCAGGAGGCTTGGCCGCAGGGGAGGCCTCACGGAGAAGGATTACTCCATCATACGCCCCGACGCCCTGAGGGGCGAGTTGGAGAGGCTGTCCTCGCGGAGGGCGGCCGACGGCTCGGTCCTTGACGGCACTTACGCCGAGCGCCCGCGTCCCGAGCTCAGGACACTGTGGCTCCAGGAAGGGGAGGTGAGGAGCCCGCTCACCAGGGGAGGCTCCGGTGCCGGCGGCTCTACCCTGCCGGGCAGGTCTGTGAGGGCCGCCACGTGGGACGCCTTCATGAGGCTCAAGGAATATGTCGGATCTGTCAGGGACACCCTCGACGCCGTGGCCGGGTGGGACCCGGGTAAGGGGATGGGCGTGATGGACAGGGAGACGTTCCTGCGGGACATGCTCGAGGAGCGTTACGGGCGGCCGTACGGAGAGATCACCGGCGGCATGACCGACAGGGAGGTCAGGGAACTGCGCGGGGGGCTCGCCGCCGAGCTCGGGGAGCGATACGCCGCGTATCTGGAATCCCTCAGGGGCACGCACATGCGGTTCGCGACGGCCTTCTATCCCGTAGTGAACAGTCTCAGCGTCGAGATATGGAAGGGTGACACCCTCCGCGCCAGGGCGGGGATCGACAACGACGGGCGTTTCCGGGTTGACACCAACGCCAAGACCGGGGGCTTCCACTCCGAGGGTATCGAGGGTGTCCTGGACACCATGGATCTGCTGCCGCGGAACGCGGATATGGATGACGTGAGGGCAGCGGTTGACATGTACTGTCTCGATTACGGCCGCGTGGAGGACGATGACGAGCGGGTGGCTCTCGCTGAGGGCGACGCCGGGAAGGTGTACGAGGAGGCGGGGGCGGTCAGGAAGAGGTACGAGAGCAATATCGACAGGATCTATGCCGACATGGCCGCCCTGGGCGACATCATCCCTGTCGCCGTGCCCCCGGAGGGCCCGAGGGTCTCCGAGCGGGCGGCCGAGGCCAGGGAGGCGAGGCGGGCGGCGAGCGAGGCCCGTTACGCTGGGATGACGAGGGAGGAGGCCGTCGATTCCCGGGCTTACAAGGGCTCGGTCTTCACTGTCGGCCACAGCAACCTCTCGGGTGACGGGTTCGACGCACTCCTCAGGCGCCACGGCATCGAGGTCCTCGTCGACGTGCGGAGCTACCCCAGGTCCCGTTACTGCCCGCGGTTCGACAAGGAGCCGCTTTCCGCCCATCTGGCCGGCAACGGGATAGAGTACCATCATTTCCCGGAGTTCGGCGGCCACCGGTACCGCACGGTGGCGGGTGATGACGGCAAGGAGGCGAGGGTCAGGCTCACCTACGAGGAGATAATGAGGACTCCCGAGTTCAGGGACGGCATGAGGGACCTCCGCGATTGCGTCAGGGCTGGTCACCGTGTGGTCCTGATGTGCTCGGAGAACGATCCGATGGACTGTCACCGCATGGTCATGCTCGGCCGCGCGCTGGCGCATCCCGAGGTGTACGGCAGCAGGGCGAAGCCCATCGACGTGCGGCATATCACCCGTCAGGGTTACACCCTGTCGCAGGATTACTTCGAGCGGAGGATGGTCGCCGCTTACTCCGCCGTCATGGCCTCGTCTCTTGAGGCCGGCAGGAGGGCCGACATCCTGTCCGGACGGGGCGCCCGCCTGGCGGGGGAGCTGGAAGCCGCGAGGCGGGAGGCTGCCGCCACCAGCGAGGCGTTCAGGAAGGCCGTGTCAGGTGAGGGCGACCTCGCCCGTCTCATCGAGGCGGGGGATCCCGCGGTCATCGCCGAGGCGTACCGGATGAGGGGCGAGGCGCTTGTCAGAGGCCAGGAGAAAGGCGTGTCATTGAGACGGGGCGCCACCAGGGGTGAGGCCGCGGCTCCGGCGCGGCCGAGGATAAGAAGAGGCGGGGGCGGGTTTTGAGGCCGGTTTGTTGTAGGGATACTTTATTGTCATGACAGGAGTTACGGAGGAATATCTTTTGGGTTTCGATCCCGTGGACAGGAGGGATTTCCCTCCGGACGACCCGTTGTACAGGGCGGCGGGCGAGCTTGCGGGATGGCTTGACCTTGAGGAGTCGGGCTACAGGGACGGCTGTCCCTTGTCCGTTGTGATGGACGGGCTGGGATTCAAGGGAGACAGGTCGGGGCTTGGCGGCTCGTCCGTGGTGAGGAACGTGGTGACGTGCGGTGACACCCTCAAGTTCAGTGTGGTTGACAATCACTCGGATTTCGATGTCTCCCGGGCGCTCGCCGAGAGGCTCGGCGTGGATATCTCCGTCGAGGTCTCCCGCTCATACGTGGAGAGGGGGGGACTCGTGTGGACGACCGGGCCGGAGCGTTTCACGGCGAGGGATCCCGCCGCTCTCAGGAGGAGAATAGAGGATGTCATCAGGAGGACGGTCGACCTGATTGGCCGGCCGGGAGAGGAACTGGAGTTCGGCATGTTCGCCCCTTTCAGGGGAATGCTCATCGGCTCGCTGGGCCCCGGCCCCGATGTGGTCAACCTCATCAGCGACGGTATCCCGTTGGAGGACGGGACGACCCGGGCCGTTGTCCGTGTCGGGGAGATGAAGGACGCGGGGGAATTGGAGCGGTTGCTCGGGCTTCTGGAATCCAATTACTCCCATTTCACCATAGGGATGGGACTTGACCGCCTTCACGCTGGTGACTTTGACATCGCCGCACGCAGGGAGAGGACGCGGGTCCATCCTCGACGACGTGGTCGCCGTGACACGGGAATCAAGAGATGAAAGCGGTCGCAACGCGCGTGTTTTGCCCATTTTCTTATGTTATTAAAATTAAATTACCCGAAATAATTTGGAATAAATGAAAAAAGGTTTAACTTTGCAGTCCCATTTGAGGGCTTAGCTCAGTTGGTTTAGAGCGCCTGCTTGACAGGCAGGAGGTCGGCAGTTCAAATCTGCCAGTCCTCACGAAGAGAGAGCCGCGGGAATCGTTCCCCGCGGCTCTCTCGTTTTACAGATGATCGCCTTCTTTGCGGTTAGGCGCTACCGCTGTCGTCTACCTGATATTCACGGTTTGGGCCCTCGCTTGTTTTGGGGAACCGGAACTGTAATGTGTAAGGCCTCTTTCTTTGGGAAAAGAATCCTGGCACATGAAATGGCCCAGTCGAATCGTTTCGCGAATCTTTCTTGTTCACCAGGTGATATTTTTATGTTTTTCGCGATTTGGCGCCACTGTCCGACTGATGCGGTAACCTCTTCGATGATTTCTTTTGCTTCGTTTTTTGATAGCAGATAGTAATCGGAAGATTCGAAGAGTTCCTTGACGGAGGACTGGTTCGAGTATGGGGATATTGCTAGGACCTGCGTCTTCTCCAAGGACGGGTTGAGATCGTATGCGGGAGACAGTTCCCAGCCGTCCGGACGGAGAAGAAAACCATGGTTACGGAAGTGGTCGTCATGGTTGCCAATAAGGATATTAAATACGATTCTCCTGAACAATTCGCTTGTGTTTTCGGACAGGCTGTTTATGCCGATGTCTCCGGCCATCGCATCTACAATGTCAATGTATCCTTTTCCGTCAGTTGCGTTGTCTCCGTCTTTAAGACCTGTAAGCGTCAGCGAGGAAGCAAAATGGATTCGCTTCCCGAAGTTCCGGTCGAAGCGTTTTGATAATAACGTGTGATAGGGTGTCGGTCCGATTTTAAGAATGCGTGATTCGGCGGTCTTTATACCTGCTTTCTTTGCGAGGGTGCACGCGAAGTGCTCCCACAGCCCGATATCGTATGTGTCTTTTACCGAAGGTATTTTGGCTATCAAAAGGTTTCCATCCGTATCTATGATGTTCAGTTTGGGACGGGCTCCTCCCAACGATGAGCCTGGCTTCCACATGTTATTAAGCCATGTCTTTTGGTACGGCAGGTTCTTCCTTTCAGCCTCCTCTATCAGGTGTGCTTCCCGGATAAAGGTCTCCAGTTCGGCGATTGGCGGGACGTTCAGTTGCCCGTTATCCAGGCCGATGTATTTACCATTATACTTTAAGCGGAGGGCGCCCATCCGGGAGAAGTCGTCTATGCGGACGAGATACCCAAAATCGTCGAATGTCCTTGGCAGCCTATTGGCCTCTTTTGCCTCCAAATGCTCTTTCTTGTCGATAAGGGCCCGTCCCCATCTGTCGGGGAGGGCGTCCCCGAGGAAGGAGAACAGGTTTCCGGTTGCGGCCTGCACGCCAAGAAACTTGCCAAGGTCTGCGGATAATGTCATCTTTGGGAAGGCGTTAAGGAACTCCCTCTCGTAGGAAAAGCGGAAAGAGGCGTTTCCTTTTATTCTTTCGTATTCCAGCGTACCTATCGTGTTTTCCCGCGGCAGGAAGTCAAACGCCGCGAGTATCTCAATCGAATACATCATATTCTTCCTCGTTTTTATGATTCTTTCTCATGAGTTTTGTGTTCACGAGCGCATTCCCGGCTTCATCCTTCTGTGCGAGGAGGAGAATGTCTTCGTCAAGTCCAAGTGCGTAGAGGACCCTCGCATATATGCCTATTGACACGGTTGGGGCCCCTTTTTCAACGCGCATGAGCGTGAGTTGGGTGCATTGCGCCCGTTCGGCGATTGTCGCCAGCGAAAGACTGCGCCTTTTGCGGGCAAGCTTGATTTGTTCGCCCATCACCTCAAGGTTCCTTTGGACTTTTCTTGGCAGGAATGTCGCTTTTGAATGTTTAGTCATTATATGTCATTATGTTTTTACAAATATAGCGATTTGTTTTATTATAATGAAATAAACAATCAATTCTGTCGTGAATTATCAACCAGATAAGCGGACCCATCGCGAACTCGCCACGGTCTCTATAGAGTCCGCTATATGTGGAAATCCAACCATTTTCCCGCCCAATACTGTTCCTCAGTTAGAAGACGGCAGCAGTATGTCGCCTCGTCTATCCACAAGTCTTTGTTTAACCATAGCTCCCGGTGTTTGACAATGATCCGCATAGCGTTGCCGAAATTCTCCCTATACTGGCTTATATTGTCCGGAGGATACACGTAATCGGCCAGGGTGATCACGTCTCCCGGCCTCGGCTCGAAATCAGATTCGATTAAAGGGTCGTCATATTTGAACAGGCGGAAATAGAGTTCCTGTTGTTCTGCGTCTAGGTGATCGGTCTGGATATGTAGTTTGATTCTCATTTCTATGGTAGATGGTGTGTTTTCTCATATACATTTCGCCAATTCGGAGTTTTGCGAAATGCCGGGCCTCCCGGCCGGTCCGGGACGGAGGACAGGCAATAACCCATCGAGATTCGGGAATTCAGTCTCAGACTAGGGAGTCGGCGGAGATTCTCGGCTCTCCGGAGATCACGACGGGGCCGTGACGCTCCTCGTACAGCTCCACGAACTTGCGCATTGCGGCGTCAATCAAGTCCTTGTAAGGCAGCCCGTTAATGCGTGCTATCTCACGTATTTTTGAGTATGATTCACTGTCCAGCGACAGACTCGTGTACGTCCGGTTCGCCGTCAGCCTCTCTCGGTCCCACGAGGGTTTCCGCCCGGCTCGTCTCCTTCTCTCGAGCTCCTGGGCGCTTATCGCCCGCCCGGCGTCAGGACTGGCCGGCGCGGCCTCGCGGCGGGGATTCCTGGCGGGGCCGCTTAGCAGCCCGTCGAGCCTCTGGAGCATCTCTTCCTTTTTTGCCATAATCTATGTTGTTTAATATGTGTAATTCTGTTAATGCTAATAATTAGCTCAATTATGGTGATTCCCATAATTCCAACAATTACCGAAATTACATAATTCGGTTTTCCAGGGGGCTTGAACGCATTGGCTCGTGTATACCGTTCACTCGCCGTCCTCCCTCTCGAAGCGCTCGATGAGTTCCTTCGCGAGCTCGATGTAGTCCCTCGCCCCGTTGCTGCCGGGGGAGTAGGACACGATGTCCCGCATGGCCTGGGGGCTCTCGGCGATCCGCACGTTCTCCCTGATCCTAGTCCTCAGGACAGTGTCTCCGTAGGTTCTCCTAAGCGCCTCGTCCACGGACACGTTCAGGTTCTTGCGGCCGTTGTAGCGGTTAACCACTATCCCGGTTATCCGCAGCCCGGGGTTCAGGTCCTCGGCTATCTCGGCGCACTTGGCCTCGAGCTTCTTCAGCCCCCGCAGAGGAAGGTACTCGCTCAGTGTCGGCACGAGCAGCTCGTTGCAGGCCGTCAACGCGTTCACGGTTATGGCGTACAGGTCAGGTGGGCAGTCCATCAGAATGATGTCGTAGTCCCGCCCGGCGTTAAGGTTCCGCAGGATCTTCGTGAGGGTCAGCTCCCTCGAGGTCCTTCCCGACAGGGCTGCCTCAAGGCAGGACATCTCCGGGGACGCCGGGATGAGGCACATCCCGGCTACCGGCTCCCGGAACTCGGTCCACGGGATGACGATCCCCGCGGCTCCAGTCCTGGGATTGAGGAAGGCGTCAAGGACCGATCTCTCCGGCTCGAAGTCGATGAGGCTCTCGGTCAGTGAGCATTGCGGGTCCAGGTCTATCAGCAGGACTCGGTATCCCGCCCTGGCGAATAGCGGCCCAAGGGAGGCCACGAGTGTGGTTTTGCCTACGCCACCCTTGTGGTTGGCGACAGCTATGATTCTCATTTTTCGCATTTTATATTGTCTGAGTTGAACGCTTTGTCTAATAGTGATTCGGGGGACTTCTCCAGCCTCTCCTCCTCCTCGATCGAGGCCGTGTATATCATCGAGGTGTTCACGGATGAGTGGCGCAGCGCGCGTTTCACGTCCATTATGGATCCGCCCCGCTTGATTATCTGTGTCGCCGTGGTGTGCCTGAGCGAGTGCGCCGAGTAGGCGTGGTCGTCGAGGCCGATGGAGCGCAGCCCCTTCTTGACTATCATCTGTATCAGCCTCGTCGACATCTGCCCCCCTCTGTGCGGCCTTCCGCCGTGCGAGCCGTTCCCTTCGGTCGTGAACAGCGGCTCGCCGGGGAGCGCCCTCGGTCGGGTCGCGAGGTAGCCGGCTATCGGGGCGTATGACGCGTCGGTCAGTATGACGTACACGGACGGGTCCGGGGCCTCCATGCCCTTGCCCCACACCTGCAGTACCCGTTTGCCGGAGCGCAGGGTGATGTCGCATATCCTTGCCCGGGACACCTCAATCGTCCTAAGTCCCGTCCGGAGCATCAGGTTGACCATGGCGTAGTTCCTCGGATGGCCACTGAAGTGCCTCAGCAGGGCAGATCCCTGCGCGTCCGTCAGGTGCATTTTCACGAACCTCTCGCCGGAGCCGCCCCCGCGCGGCCTGGGGGACTTCACGTCGGCCGCTATGTCCTCGTAATAGCGCATGCCCTCGGCCCACTTGTAGAATCGCCGCACGGCCACCAGGTACGAGCGTACGGTGAGTATGGCGAGACCGGTGCTGAGGAGATGCCTCTTGTACTCTATTATGTCCCCGCTCGTGAGGCTCCTGAGCTCTCTCCCTGTCGACTCGACCCAGTCAAGGTAACGGGTGATCGACTGCCTGTAGGTCCTCAGTGACGACGGCATCACGTCCTGGCGGGCGAGAAAGGCCGCTATGACGGTCTCCCGCGCGCCGGAGTGCGGGGGAGTCAGCCCCGCTTGCCTGTCGCTTCCCGATCTTCTGGATGTCACCGGTTGTCTCATCGCTATTCAGTCTGTTATTGTTATTTCGTTTGGTAAGATAATTTAAATAATTTGGATAATTATAAATTCGTTCACAAAGATAATTATCTCGTTTTATTTATGCAAGCTTTGGCGTTGGGTTTTCACCGTTCATCTTGCCTTGTGAGACTTCCCGCGGGAGCCGTCCGCACTGACGGGAATCGGCGTGGTTCGGTACGTGTCGAGGTTCATGTAGAAGCCCCTTGTATCTATAGCGGCGTCGGTCAGCAGCGACCAGAGGAGGCTGGCCGCCGTCTGGGTGAGGACTGAGTTAACGAACAGGTCCTGTCTGCCCAGGGACTCGGCCATTGAGCAGCTTGGACCGCTGTCAGTGTCCACAATCTTGCCCAGGTCGAACTGCTCCGTGAGTGTCGGCAGGTATTCAACCGTGTCGTACTCGTCCGACTCAGGCTGGGGGATCCGGTTGCTTCCGAGTATGGCCTGTCCCGTCCTCTGGCCGTTGCCGAGATCGAGCCAGTAGAAGAGGTAGTTCTCTCGGTATGGCGGATTGAGGCCCCGTCTCAGGGCTTCCTCCTCCTGCCTCATGGTGATGTCCTGTTTCCTGAACAGGTCGCCTATCATCTCACGCGTGGCCGTGTTGTCGACGCAGGAGATGATGATGTTACGGTTCCGGGTCGCTGTCCGGGGGTACTTTCCCGGCACGGCCTCCCAGTCGTTGCCGAATAGGCGGTTGAACCTGGTGACCAGGCACTCGGCCTTGTTCGCCCCGAGATCGCCCGCCGTGAAGAGCTGGCGGCCGACGTTGGGGGCCTCCACCCTGTCCGGGTCGTAGACCCTGACGTGGAGTCCGGGCTGGCCCAGCTGGCGCAGCGCGTGGTCTATTCTCGCCAGGCACGAGAGCATCTGGCTGCCGTTGCCTCCGGCTCCCACCAGGTCCACCCTGATCCGGTGAACCGGCTGGAGGAAGTATTGCGGCACGAAGTGAACTGTCTTTCTCATTTCTTTCAGATTATGCTTGCCAGTGTCAGTCCGGCGGGACGCAGGGCGCCGGTGTCGAACGGTTTGTTGACCGCCTCCTTGAGGCTCAGCACGAGGTTGTGTCCCTCCTTCATGGGGTTGGATATCATGTGGGCGTTGACGCTGTTCCAGAAGACCTTCTCCCAGTGGTCTATTATCGTCTGCCAGGTGATGTCCCGCGGCCAATCCACTTTGGCTGATCCCACGCATATCCTGCAGTCCTCGTAATAGTTGAAGAATGGCCCCCGTAGGAGAGGGGTTTTCCCGGACGGCCTCGCTCCCTTGAAGGCGTAGACCGTGAGAGTTTTCCCGGTGACGAGGACGAGGAAGAAGAGCTCCCGTTTTCCCGGTGGGTCCCACCAGACGAACCTCTCCGAGCCGAGCCTTGGGTCGGCATGAAGCATGTTGCGGGGCATCGTCCCGCGCGGTGACAACTCCCCGTCCGCCCTGAAGGACATGGCGAGATTCCTGATGAACTCCCTTGACACTGGCCTCCCCGCTCCGAGGGTTCCGTCCGCCCTCACCGGCCTTGTCTCCAGATAGTATTCCGAGTCGCTGTGGCCGTATTTCTTGTAGACCACGAGCGCCGCCTCCGGCCTGTACTCGCAGTCGAGTGTGTCAGTTATGTTGCGTTTCATTCTTGTCTTTTTCTGTTTGTGTTTTCCGGATCAGTGCCGGGTTCTCGATGGTGTCGATGAGCCTGTCCAGCCAGTCGAGCATGAGACCTGGCGAGACGTCAAGAGCGCATTCGCCCGAGACGGGTATCTCCTCCGCCACCACCAGCGGCGCCGGCACGCAGCCGCTCTGATAAAGAGAGTTAAGGTTATCGGTGATTGCCTCGACCATGCCGTCGTAATCGTAGGCGATCATTATCGTCTGTTCTGTCCCGATGTCTGACTCATTCTGCTCTTTCCAGCTCTCGCCGAGCCATTCGTTCCATCGTATGTCATAATTGAGGACGTCCGTTCCGGACTCGATATGGCTGAATCCGTCCAGTATGGTCTGGAGCAGTCTCTCCTCCGCCTCGTCCTCGGGGACGAAAGCCGCGGCCTCGGCCTTTGTCAGCGACTTGAGATCACGGAACTCCTCGAACGCTTTCG
>OMQO01000017.1:0-8976 GCA_900313275.1 uncultured Bacteroidales bacterium | reverse complement strand
ATGTCCGCCTCTATCTCCCGCGCCTCATCGGGGTTATTCCTTCTTGCCCAGTCAAGCTCGTCTGTCCAACAGTCTATCTGGTATTCGGTGTCGGGTATATTGGTGATGATGTCAATCCCGGTCTTTTCATACAGGGTGCGAATGAACCGTCTCGCAAGCAGCCCTGTCTCCGGACGCATCCTGAATGTCGGCTCTGTCATGATGACCCTCATCGTGTCCGCCTCTCCCAGGACCTTGAACTGCACGAGGGTCAGTTTCCCGTCCGGGTTGTCATCGTCGCGTGAGTCCATCAGCGCTACGCCCACCGGCGCTTTCCGCTTGAGCTCGTCGAGAAGCGCCTTCAGGCCAGCGTTGTGGCGGGGAGCGCCCGAGGTGAGGGTGAAGCCGTGTGTCCTCGCCAGGTTCTCTGCCCTGGCCATGAGGCTCGCCCCGTTCCCGTCCTTGAGGCGCCGTCCGAGGGTGTCGGGGGTGAAGGGACGCAGTCCCCGCGTCCCTCGCCCCGCCCTTAATACGTTAGCTCCGACATCGCCGCCGGCAAGGTCAAACGCTCCACGGCCTTGTCCAGCTCGCCTGTCTGGGACTCCTGTCTTATCAGCCGCGCGAGCGTGTCCGCCTCCCGCGGTGTCAACCTGTCCTCGCATGTCATCCCTTGGTCCCAACGGTTGACTTGAAGGTGAAGGTCATCCCGTCGTTCCTGTAGACTGGCCCCTGGCATGAAGAGGTCACGAGCTCTGGATAGGTGTTGCTGTAGAACTGCATCACCTGGTCGGGTGTCATGTTGTTGTCGGGATCAGGAAGGGTGATGTCCCCGTCCCTGCGCTCGATGATGAAGGAGCGCCTCAGCTGTTCTTTCTTGATAGCCATGATTGTTCGTTATTTAGTTAGACTTGTTCCTCAAAGGTCTACTCCCCGAAGCTCTCGGGATCGATGTCGATGGGCTCCTCGTCTTCGGTCTCCGTCTCTCCGGTGGTGTCAGCCTCCGGTTCGTCCTCTGGCTCTGCCAGGGTTCCTGTCTCTTCGGGTGTCTCCTCGTCCTCATCCTCGAAAGCTCCGAAGATGTCGGGTGCCTTGTTGGCCTTGCATTTGTCCAGGAGATCCTGGATCTTCTTTCTGTCGGTCTCAGAGGCTGTTTTCAGCGCCTCCTCGAGCTTCCTTGCCGCCTCGTCGTGCCTCTTGCCGTCTGAGAGCTTCCTGGCCTCCTCATAGAGGGCCCGCGCCTTTTTCTCGGCCGCCAGCCTCTCGTTCTCGGCCTTGCCCTTTGCCGCTGAGGCCTGCTGGCTCTTGGCCTGGGCGAGTTTCTTGGAGGCCTCGAAGTTAGCCATTGAGGTCTGGATCCCTGAGGACTGCTCCAGCGGCTCCGCGATGATCCCGCAGTATTCCGCGTCGAGCTCTTCCGGAGTCCCTGACACCAGGAATGGGGCTATGAGGTCCCGGGCCTTGTCGGTGACGGCCCTGTTGCGGAAGTTGGTGCTGACAGCGAGGCGTCCGCCCGCGCTCTTGGTGACGACGATCGTCACGTCGTCGTTCTCGCCGAGTATCCCGGCGATGGTCTGGAAAATGTTCATTGTGATTATGATTAATAGATTGTGGGTTGTCTGTCGTTCTCACTGGCGCTTATCCAGCACCTTAAGCTCGCTCGCGAGGACTTCCACCGTTTGGCAAGGGACCCCGTCAGAGTTTGTGTACCTGTTCATTCGGAGCCGTCCTGTAACCTCGACCATGTCGCCCCTGTCGATGTTGTCAAGATCGATTCCCTCTTTCTCCCACGCTGTCACGTTGTGCCAGGTGGTCTCAATCACGGGGTTGCCGCTCCGGTCCTTGAAACAGTGGTTTGTCGCCACGCTGACGCGGGCGACGCGTGTGTCGGCGACGCTCGTGACCTTGCACGAGCCGACGAATCCTCTCAATTGGATTCTGTTTAGCATTTCCATATTCTCCATATCATTGTAGATTTAGTTGGCGCCTAAATTCGCGGTGTGTTTCCGAGGGGCGTCCCAGGTGGGGCGGCGCCCGTAGGAAACACATAGCGGAACAGGTGGCGCCAAGGGAAGCGTGTCAAGGGTTTGCCCTGAAGAAAGCGACATACGGGGAGCTTTCTTTGGGGACGCTGTGGTGCCCTTGACGCACCATGTGGGAAGGGAATCGGAAATATACCAATGAGTTCTGATTAGTCGTTGTTATATAGTTGCTATTGATAATACTCATATTTAGATGGAGAAAGAATTCGCTCGCGTCGCAAACTTGAACGCGAACGGGCTGATAAGCCAGTGCAATCCTTAAAGGCGCAGACTTCAGCGAGCTGGCCGAAGAGATACCTGCCGAGATAGAATAGAATGGTAACTGAGTACAGGCATCGTTAGTTACTCGGTTAAATGACTCCTTGGGAATACTATTAAATTGTTTAATTTTGCATTTTAGAAGTGAGTTGCACTCCTGTTTTGAGTTTACATTATACCCGTATTAGCCGTTTAACTGTCATTGCATAGATTCATTCGAGTTTGTCGGTTCTTATTGTATCTGGTGGTTGTTTTATGGACAGCCGCCCAATCGGTCTTAGGCCTTTTTCAGTTGCTAGGAATAAGTTCATCCAATAATCCTCTTTATGCTATCACCGGTTCATTCAATAATCCTGGTCCATATGGTGGTTTTGTCGCGATTGGAATAGCGGTAGTCACTGCCTGGTTAGTCAAGAGACATCCTATAAAGTGGAAGGATTATTCTCTAATCGAAAAACTCATAACTGGATTGTCGTTAATAACGCTTGTTCTGGGGATCCTTGTCCTTCCTTCAACATTCAGCCGGGCCGCATGGCTGGCTCTCGCCGTCTCTATAATTGTCCTGTCTGCTAATGAGTTCAATGCTCTTGATTTCTTGAGACAGCGTAGATCACTTTTGGTCTTTATGATTATCATCGTGGTTGCTTTGTCCGTCGGAGCATTCCTCCTCAAACCTGGCTCGGCGTTAGGGCGTCTCCACATTTGGAGAATCGAGTGTTTGTCAATCGCCGAGAAGCCTTTATGCGGGCATGGAGCAGGATCAATGCTCGTGTCATATGGTGAGACACAGGCGGAGTTTTTCAAGAAAAAGGAAAGGAATGAGTTGACGATAGGGCTTGCGGGATGTCCCGAATACGCGTTCAACGAGTATCTAAAGGTAGGGGTTGAGTATGGAGTCCCTGTCATGCTGGGTTTTATTGCTGTCGTTTTTCTCTCAATACGTTCACTTTTAAGAAGAAGATCACCTTTTGGATACGGCCTGATAGTCTTGAGCGTATTCGCATTTTTTTCCTATCCATTTAGCCTATGGCAGTTCCGAGCCATCGGGCTGATTTTAATCGCTACAGCGGTGCCTGGGTATGGGAGATGGAGATATCTGAACCTGTTGACTATGTGTGTGGCTATCACTGCGTCAATAGTGATTATGGTTACTAAACCAAAACCTAAAGAGAGTATTCCCCGACAACTATTCGCGAAGGGATATGTCCTCCATCAGGAAGGGAAATATGAAGAAAGCAATAGCATCCTTAAAGAAGGTGCCGATCTGTCGTCAGATCCTATGTTTCACAACATCATCGGCAAAAACTATGAGGCGATGGGTGATTATGAAGGTGCGGAAAGTGAGTATCTCCATGCGCACTATATGGTTCCCTGCCGTCTATATCCACTCATCCTTCTTATGGAGATGGAGGTTCGACGTGGAAATTCAGCAGAAGCGATTAACTATGCCAATATGGCAATCTCCCTTCCGGTGAATAAGAAGAATCCAAACATGGTGGAACTTCATGACAGAGCGCAACTTTGCGTGGATTCGTTAAGATTATTTAATACTCCCAGTCATTTACTCCCATGATTATTCCCTTTTCGCTTATCTTGCCCAAGGCTTTTCTTACACCACGATATTGGTATTGACAGGCAAGCGTAGACGCCAGAATGTTTATGATTCCCGCCGGCGTCTGGTTAAGGCGATAGAAGAGACGGCTCCGAAAGATAGGGAAGAGTTCTTGCGTTATCTGGCGAATCGGCCCACGAGGGTGAAAAATATTACTATTTCGCCCAGCGATTAATCGTGAATATATGCCCTTCTATGGACGAAAATAGTAATCGATTACTATTTCCCATTGATACACAATTAGTTATGGTAAGTGAAAAATAGCGTCGTTTTTTTGTTTATCATCTCACTCTTCCATACTTTTGCAATGGTAGTTTTATTATATGTCGAATGATTATCTATAGAGAAGTGACAATAGATCAGAACCAGCCTTAGAATAAGTATGGAATTATTGCGTCGGTTAATCCTTCCCTTAATAGCTATCGTATTCTCTTTCTCTTGTGTACGAGAAACGGGGAGTATCTCTCTTGTTTCCAAACCATTTGTATCTGCTAATACTGATTCTTTGCTGATGGGATCTCCCTCTGGAATTGAGGTGGCTGATTCTTTGTTATTCATAAAGTCAAACAGGAGCGAGAAGTTCATCCAGGTATTCTCATATCCTGGATGCAGATACCTTTTTTCAATTATCGAAAAAGGAAGAGGACCGGGAGAGTTAGTAAACCTTTCAATGATATGTGTTGATAACGATAATCTATACGCTCTAGTATCGGAGACAAAACAGATGTTGGTTTTCAATATCCGAGATATTGAGAATCGCATAACCGAGCCGAGAGCGATTAAGCGTTATGATCAAATCACTTTCCCAATCCTATCATATGCGGCAAGTGTTGACACTGTGATTATTCTCAACACAGGATATCCTAGAGTAATGGTATTCGATAACGACGGATTAATTAAAGAAAGTCCGTATGGATTACCCGAAGAGGACTCATCAGATTTGGAAAAGATTGATCCAATGTATATTCCTTCTCTGTGGAATTGTCAGATTGATCATGATGAATCGAATCACATTCTTGCCGTGACAACGATGTTGGGTGATTGCCTGGAGATTATAGACACAAGATCATTTGAAAGAAAGATAGTAATCGGGGACGGAGGATGTCCAGCATTGTATACTGAGGGAGGACAGACTTCTCTTGGGAAAATCGAAGGCTATTATGATGTGAAAATCCATGATGGTCAAATTTACGCGCTGTTTTCAGGACTAAGCAAAAAGAAATTGCGTGAGGACATGAGGAATGGAGTTAGTACTCCTTTGGGAGGGAATCTGATCAAGGTGTTCGATTTGAGGGGTAATCTTATGAAAACATATGAACTCGACTTTTATTCAAACGGTTTCTGTATTGACAAAAAAAGCCACTCTTTAGTGATGTTGGATCCGAATGGCGAGAATCCAGTCAGAATATGCGATTTATAACTATAAAAATGTCATAGAAAAATGAGAAAACTTGTATTCATTTCTTTAGTTGCTGTACTTCTGGTCGGAGTCACAGTTGCAGCTGTTTCTATTGCGGAATCAGTTCATTCGGATTTATTTAAGGCCAACGTTGAAGTATTGGCAGAGGGTGAAGGTTCTGGTGCTGGTGGTGGTTCATTAGGTACAAGTTATGAAGTTTGTGGCAGGTTGCTAATCGAGGGGTGGCGACCGGTTAATTGTACCGGGATTGTGCAGGTCTGCAATTTTAAAGGAGGAGGTTGCGAGCAAAAACCTTGTACTAAGTGTGGATTATAAAATATATGAGAGCAAGATTAACAGTGCTATTGTCGTTGATGGTGGTGTCATGTACCAACATCAATAAAGGGAACGATTCAATTGTCTCTACTGTAATAGAATTCAGTCCAGACGGAATTGAGCAATCGCTCGCCGAATGCGTGGACAGTGTCTCATTCTTGGTTTTGAAGGAAAACGAAGATAATGCTTTCGGCAACGTTGACAAGGTCGTCGTAGAAAACGACATGCTCTATGTGGGTGATTTCCGTAATAAGAAAATTGTGTCCTTTTATATGAACGGAGATCCTGGTTTTGTCATAGATGCCCAGGGGCGAGGTCCGGGAGAATATCTTGAAATCCATAGCTTCTCCGTGGATAAGAATCATGTTTATATTTTAGACAATTATCAGCAGAAAATTCATCTGTTCAGTTCTTTAGACGGAAGATTTGAGAGATCTTTGGATCTGCCGGTACTGGCAGATGATCTAGAAGTTCTTGCAAATGGTGGTTTTGTTTTGGCTTATGCTCCAACAGGTATAAATGCGCCGGATCCTCGTAACGAAGATCAAAAATTCCGGGTTCTCATCACGGATCCTAATCTTAAAATCACAAAAGGATTTCTGAAATACTCTGACAACGAAGCGATCACTTTCCATAGGTATTTGAATGAGTATGATGGGAAGATAGTCTTCGCCTCCTTTGGAGAGGATAAGTTTTATTATTTCAATCAAGAGAACGGAGATTTGATGGAATCTGTTGAGATTAAGTCGAATACCACTCTCCCATACGAGTTCCGTTCGGATATCAATAATGCTGACAGTGAACAGTATTCAAGTATCATGGATGTCCCATTTTTATGCAATGGTTTCGCTTTCTTTGTCTATAAACAAGCCAAACAAGGGAATTCCTATGTGATTGACTTAAAAGAGAAGAAGATTCTCACCGCTTCAACGGACAACGCCCGTAACGCGATTGTGGGTGTTGTAGGAAGTGCGGATGATTATTTTATCTGCTCCTGGAGTCGTCCCATATACGACTTTATGGTCATGAATGGTTTCACTCCAGCAGACAAGGCTACCGAAGAGGCAATTCATCGTGATGAGCCATTTATTGTGAAGTGTCATATGAAATGAGACATCTGGGTATCTTTGCGTCTTTATCAATCCTTCTATCTTTAACTATCACATGTAAAAGGGATAATTCTTCGCTTAGTTAACAACTACGGGCATTTATGGGTACGGAGATCCAATACTCCGGAGATGCGCTCTGTGTTGTGAATAACCATGTAAAAGATACAACATTGAGATTGGTGAATTGCATGGTTATATATATTGACTCAACCCAATGTCATAAATGTCGGATTGACAATTTGGGAGACTATAATTCACTTCAAGGTTATTGCAGGGGGAAAGGGGTGGATGTCGTGATCATCTTTTCTCCTTCAGGAAATAATGTCTCTGATGTACTTGAGGAATTACTTGAAGCGAAGTATATTTTTCCCGTGTATGTGGATCAGTATGGAGTATTCGCTGAAATGAATCCACATATTCCACCATCCCTGAATTTTCATGCTTTTCTTCTTAATGAAGAGGGGTTCCCTATTTTCGTTGGTGATCCAATTTATTCAAAATCGGATAAAACATTAGACCTGTTTAAAAGAGTCGTAGATAAAAGACTGACAGCAAATCCCTCAGTTAAATGATCCCATGATTATAAGAATAGTGACCCATGTGGAATGCGGCTTTATGCGGTTTGTAATCCCTGTTTCTTGCATTCCAAATATTGAAAAGAGTAACAATAAGAGATGCAAACTATTAGGTGTGGAGTCTCAATCACATAAAAGAATTGTGATGGAGACATCTATGTTCAATCAGGTGAGGTGAATATGGATAACACCAGTTTCTTTGGGTAGATTAATACTTAGAATGTGCTGCTATTATAGGGTTGATTGTCAATGCAATATCTATGGGAAACATATTACCTATAATGGCATTGGGGAAGCTGATTTCCAGTCGGATACTCCGCAAAAAATGTTTATGCGATTACAGTTAGAGTTACTCCGCTTTATGCAAGATGTTTGCACCGTTTATGGCTGCATTCAAAGAACATCTGTTACCATCCGACCGTGGCGATGACACGCTGAAGACAACACCGAGATGTCTGTTCGACAGTACAACAAGCAACCCCGATGACCTGGACCAATTGGTGAACGCTAAAGGTGTGTATTAACTCCCGTGGAGCCCTACCAAGAGATTGATGGTAACGTAATCACCGTCTACGCCGAGAAGCACCGCATTGATCAGTATACCAACGTGCTGAGGCGCTGGCCGAGCAGGTGCTTGGAGGTTTCGTAGAGACTGATAGCGGGGCATCGGACTTGGTATAGCCAGCGATGCCCTTGATGCGGCGGCCGCATTCGGAAAGTGAGATGTTTTCCTGATCCTGCATGAGGAGTTGGGCATCATGGCCGAGGCCTGTGAGAGCGGCGACAATCCAGGGAGCATTCAATCGGTTCCAGGAGTGTTCGCATAGCTTCCCGTCTAGGATGCGTTTGCCCGGAGTGTCCACCCAGTGACCGTTGTCAATAAAGATTTTCATAGCTGGTGTTGTGCTTGGGTTTATACATCTAAGTTATTTAAAATCAAGGGTAAGCATGAGTTAAACCATAAGAAGCCGTAATGCTGACAGCCTAGCCCGAGAAGATGATACAGCATTATACATTATATTACGGATATTCAGGTTTGGTCTCTCTGTTGAGTTCTGTCGCAAGCTGGGTAATAGTTTCAGAGCAGCCTCCCTTCTTCAATTCTCATTGCCAAATCGCGACAACTATTCAATGGAAAATGTAATCGAAAGTGGATGGTAAGGTATGATGAGGTGTTAAAAGTTATTGAGACCAATAGATATAACTCCTCTTAATACGTTGATTAGGAATGCGGCATAAGGAACTGTGTTAAACAGCAGTAAAAGCTGCATAATGCAGAGAAACTGAAATCAAATAGAGTGGAGATGAGTAAGAAGCTGCAGGGACTGTATGGAAGTTATAAGAGTGTGAACCAGTATCAATAGAAGGTCGCTCCAGCCAATTTGCCGCAATAGCATCAGTCTATCCCCTCTAAAAGAAGGCGGCAAGACGCCTGTGGTCTTGTAAGCGCGAGGCGAAAATATATGGTATAACAAATTAAGTTACATCGCTGGAACACTGCGACTTGATTCTCTCATTGCCATAAGTTGACATTTAAGGAATGGTGCAATTTTTAGAGACGTTGGTTATGGTCTCCTTCTGAAGTCATAGCACAGCTAATCCTTCCATCAGACTTTGCCATGTTGTTCTCCCATTGCAAGGGACGGAGATTCGATAATTCGTCACTGCT
>OMQO01000184.1 GCA_900313275.1 uncultured Bacteroidales bacterium | reverse complement strand
GATGCACGCCAAGTCGCCGTCACCCTGATAGATAAACACAAGCCTGTCGGGCCACAGACGCTTCGCCGCGCTAGCGAGTGCCGGAGCTCTTCCGTGAGCAGCCTCCTGCCAGTCAACGTCAATATACTTATAGGCGAACACCGCGCATCCCACTGGGGAAATAGCGATCGTCTTCTCCGTCATTCCCATCTCCTCAACAACCTCGGCCACCAGCTTGTGCAACACACCATGGCTGCAGCCAGGGAAGTAATGCATCGGAGTGTCATTCAGCAGGGTGGGTTTCTTATAGACCACCTGGCCTTTCTCTATGATTTCTTCTCTTGTCATGGCTCTGGAGTATTAGAATGAACTTTTAAGGACATCGACAACCTCATCGGGATCAGGGATGATACCTCCGAGGCGGCCAAAATGACGCACAGGCACGGCTCCTTCGACAGCGAGGCGTATGTCCTCGACCATCCCGCTACCGTTCTCGCGTGTAACGGTGCAGTTCTGCGTGCTTATGCTGAGTGTCTCGCTGGCCGTTTTGGCAGTGAATCCGCTCAGTGTGATGGTGCTGCCGTCGACCAGTTCCGTCGAGGCTGTAACCTGCAGGTATCCTATGGCTCCTGTCCCGTCGTTGAATGTATTGCCGAATGCCACGATGGCATATTCAGCATCATCGAGCATGAACTCCTCGTAACGGACTTCCTTGGCCTCAATCTCGCGATACTTCGCTTGTATGCGAAGGTTGATGATTTCCATCTCCTCTGAGCGAAGCTCGAGGGAGGTGATGATATTGGGCTTCCTACCACCGGCGCGGCCTGTAGTGGCCCAAGGGCATTCCTTGATTATCTCCTCTTCAGTGCGACGGGGCTTGAACGGAGGAAGGACAACTTTCTCCATCATCTGTCCGATCGCGCCATCGGCGAGAATCATCGCCGGATTGCGGTAACGGAAAGCGAGCGTGAACGCAAGATCCACGAAATCAGCCATTTCCTGTACCGATGCGGGAGCAAGGACGATGAGATGGTAGTCTCCGTGGCCACCACCCTTGCAGGCCTGGAAATAATCAGACTGGCTGGGCTGGATGGTGCCGAGTCCAGGGCCTCCTCTCATGACATTGACGATGAGCGCCGGAAGCTCAGCTCCGGCCATGTAAGAGATACCCTCCTGCATAAGGCTCACACCAGGGCTGGAAGAAGAAGTCATAACCTTCTTTCCGGTCGCCGCCCCGCCATAGACCATATTGATGGACGAGACCTCGCTCTCGGCCTGAAGGACAACCATGCCGGTCGTCTCCCAAGGCTTCTGCTCAGCGAGAGTCTCAAGCACCTCCGACTGGGGAGTGATAGGATAACCGAAATAACCGTCGCAACCGCAGCGGATCGCGGCATGCGCGATCGCCTCGTTGCCTTTCATCAAAGTGATTTCCTGATCTGCCATGGCTCTACTCGGTTTTAAGACGGTAAACGGTTATACACCCGTCCGGGCAGACTGTGGCGCATGAGGCGCATCCCGTACAGGTGTCGGAGAGAACCTCATGGGCGAAATTGTAGCCCTTACGGTTCACTTCCTTGCTTGTGAGGGCAAGGACGTCAAGCGGACAGGCGACGACGCAGAGGTTGCAGCCTTTGCACCTCTCCGTGTCGACGACAGTCGCTCCTTTCATTCTAGCCATAATACCTGTTGTGTTATTTATTGGTTGTACATATCCTTGTTGTAAAAGTCCAATATCTCATTGGCTATCTTGTAGGCGTTCTTGGCCGGACTCTCGGGATTGATGGCCATAGCCTCAAGGTAATTGTTGATCGCCCCTTGCCAATCCCCCTTCTTCCGGTAAGCGTTACCAAGAAGGTAATACGCTCTATCCAAATTAGTTCCGCCTCTTGAGATAAAGTCTTTGAGAAGGTCAATCACCTCCTCTATCCTACCTTCCTGAAGGATTGACTCTATCTCCAAAAGATTATCCACCGCCTATTCGTCTATGAATAAGCACCAGCCTCTCGGATCCGGCTCAAGACCTTTTTGAATGCCGATGATCTTCCAGTAAAGTGCCTCGCTCTTCGCCCCGCACTTGTCGGGGGAACCAAAAGTGTAGCGACGGGTAACCTCATCACGCTCAAGGACAGGCTTGTCATCAATAGAGCAGATCGGGGTTATGACAACCGCAGTTCCGCAGGAATTAACCTCGTCGAAATCAGCGAGTTCCTCAACTCTGACAGGCCGCATCTCCACCTTCATGCCCATATCAGCGGCAACAGTCCTCAAACTGTCATTAGTGATTGACGGCAACACAGTTCTTGAGAGTGGAGTGATGTAAGTGTCACCCTTGATGGCGAAAAAGTTCGATGATCCGAACTCCTCGATTGTCGTCCTGGTCGTGGAATCGAGGAAAAGGAGTTCCCGGTAACCTTGACCATGGGCAAGATTGTAAGCATGAAGGGACTGGGCGTAGTTGGCGCCAAGTTTATAACCTCCTGAACCATAGGCGGCTGAACGATCGTAATTCCTTGAGAGCACGGCCGTGCCTGGAGTAAGGCTCTTATCTCCTGAATATGTCCCCACAGGCGAGCACATGACAACGAACATCACGTCCTTAGCGGAACGGATGCCCAACTGGGGGTTCCATCCGAAGAGAACGGGTCTGAGGTATAGGGAAGCCCCGGAAGCCTCATACGGAGGGATGAACTCCAGATTACCTTTGACGCATTGGACGCACATGTCTATGAACAGACTCTCCGAAGGGAAGGGCATATCAAGATACCTGGCCCCGCTTTCCATCCTCTTGGCGTTCATATCAGGCCGGAACAACCTTAGCTTGCCGTCAACGCCTCTGAAAACCTTCAGGCCCTCGAAACAAGACGGAGCATAATGGAACACCCCGGCGAAAGGGTTGAGAACCAAACTGAAGTCCTCCGTGACGACGGGGGTCTCCCACTTTCCGTCGATACAGCGGCTATAGACAATCGTCCTTGTCCTTGTGTAACTGAATGAAAGACTATTCCAATCTATATCTGGCATATTGTCGTATTATTAATTGGTTATTAATTGTGGTTTCTATGGTTATGTCAATCTTCGATAATGTGGTCTTTATTGTAGGTGTGGATCTTGGTCTGCCCCGACAGTATCAAGTAACCGTTCTCGGCGAGGCTGGCGATCTCATCCTCACCTGGGAACACCTCGACCGGGGCAATGAATCCGATCTTGGCCTTGATATCATCCATCAATTTCTTGCTGTGGGCTATTCCACCAGTCAGCAGGATGGCATCCACCTTTCCATCAGCCGTGGCTGACATCGAGGCTATGTACTTGCAGATGTTCAAGACATAAGCTTTCAGGAAAGTGATGGCAAGCTCATTGCCGGCATCGGCCATATTCTCCACATCCAGCATGCTGTTGGTGCCGAAATAAGCCACGGCTCCTCCCCTTCCGACAAGCTTCTTCTTGACTTCCTCTTTGGTGTATTTCCCACTGAAACACATGTCAATCAGCTCAAAAGGAGGACAGCAACCGGCCCTCTCAGGGGTGATGGGGCCATCACCGCCAAGTCCATGGTTGACGTCGATGACCTTACCATTGCGATGGAGGGATATTGTCGCCCCGCCTCCCATGTGGGCCACGACAACGGTCACGTCATTGACCTTATGGCCATGCTCCTTAAGGTAACGCCTGACTATCGCCCTGGAATTGAGAGCGTGGAACAAGGTCTTCCTTGTGAACTCGGGAATACCACCCATCTTGCACTCCGGGAGCATCTCGTCGGCCATCGGGGGGTCAGCGATGTACGCCGTGGTGGTGCCGAAACGGGGCTCAAGGCCCTTGTCAGCCCTTATCTCATTGATTTCATGGGCAATATCGTCGGCCAAGATGGCGCTCAAGTTGCAGGCGTGGACTCCGTCCCTCCCGCTGAAAAGCACATCCCTCATGTCTTGGTTGACATTGTACACCCCGGTTATGACTGGAGTGATAAGGCCTCCACGGGCCATGACAATGTCAACATCCTCCAGAGGAATCCCTTTCTTCTTCATAAAAGCCTTGATGGCCATGCGGCGCATGTCACTCTGGTCCATCACGGACTTGTACTTCGCGACTTCGTCGGCAGTGTGCTCAAGCTTCTCGTCGAATACTCTCTCCCCATCTGAATAATACCCCAACTTGGTGGTGGTAGAACCGGTGTTTATGACTAAAATGTTCCCTTTCATCTGTTTACCTTATCGGGGTTAAATATATTACAATTTTTCAAGAAAATCAAGAAAATATTCTAAATCCGTAAGAATTATTATGCTAAAACAAAACAAATCAACACTTTTCGCTATTGGCTATCGAAATCACTTCCAAAACCTTACCGGAAATCTTGAAACGCACTTCATGGCCTTCGAAGGACATACCGTATTCCCGATCGGGATCATCGTGATAACTCGGCCTTGGATCCAGGGCTAAGACTTCCCTGAGCGCCTCGATGTCTATTTCGCCCGCTTGGAGCTCCTCAGGGATGATCACTTCAAGCGGTTCCCAACTGTTGGTGTCAACAAAGCCAGAGCGGACACCCGGATGGGAGTCGGCGTATTCGATGTAGGGTTTGATGTCGTAGATTGGGGTGCCGTCCATCAGGTCGGCTCCAAGGACGTTTATCACCGGGCCGATTGGTTTACCGTCCGATCCTTTCACCTCATTATCAATAGATTCCA
>OMQO01000015.1 GCA_900313275.1 uncultured Bacteroidales bacterium | reverse complement strand
GACCTTTGAGATCATGGGATATGGTGGCGAAGGTGTCATCAGCGTGGCCTCGAATGTGGCTCCCGCGCTCATGGTCTCCCTCGTTGAGGCCGCCGCCGCTGGCGATTTCAAGAAAGCGGAGAAGATCAACGCCGCTCTCGCTCCACTATTTGATGCCTGTTTCGTGGAAAGCAATCCTATTCCCGCCAAGGCTGCCCTTTCCATCTTGGGCCTTTGCGAACCTGACATGCGTCTGCCTCTGACGACGGCTGTGCCTTCCACTTTTGATCTTATGGGAAAGGTTATCAACGACTTAGACATAAAGCCATGAGTTTTGAAGAAGTAGTGAAATCCCTTGAGGCTGGTACTGTTAGGGTCGCGGAAAAAACCCCTGACGGCTGGAAAGTCAACGCATGGGTCAAGGAGGCCATTTTGGAAGGGTTCAGGATTGGAAAACTCATCGACATGTCCAAGGAGGAATATTCCTTCTTCGACAAGGACACCCTCCCGCTTAAGAGGTTCTCCCTTGAGGACAAGGTGAGGATAGTCCCTGGAGGCAGCAGCGTCCGCGCGGGAGCTTATCTTGCTCCGTCGGTGATCATGATGCCGCCTTCTTATGTCAATATCGGCGCTTATGTAGATGCTGGAACAATGGTGGATTCCCATGCTTTGGTAGGCTCCTGCGCTCAGGTTGGCAAGAATGTCCACATCTCCGCGGCCTCCCAGATCGGTGGCGTCCTGGAGCCTGCCGGCGCTCTCCCGGTCATAATCGAGGATAATGCCTTCATCGGCGGTAATTGTGGGATTTATGAGGGCACGATAGTAGGCGAAGGGGCTGTTATCGGATCAGGTGTGATTCTTACCAAGGGGACGCCCATCTATGATGCGACCACTGGGGAATATGTCCCCAAGTCCGCTTCCGGCCAGACCGTGGTGCCTCCTGGTGCCGTGGTAGTTCCCGGAAGCCGCCCCATCATGAAAGGACCGGGCAAGGAAGCCGGTATACATGTGAGCACACCTGTGATCGTGAAATACAGGGATGGGAAAACCGATGCTTCAGTTGAGTTGGAAACTCTTTTAAGATAATATGTTACAAAAATTCTTCAAATACCACGGAGCTGGCAATGACTTCCTTCTGATAGACAACCGTGATGGCCGTTTGAGCTTGTCCCCAGGGCAGGTCAAGAGTCTTTGTGATCGCCACACGGGGTTTGGGGCTGATGGAGTCATGCTTTTGGAGAGGAGCGAGAAGAAAGACTTCCGTATGGTGTTCTACAATCCGGATGGGAGCGGGGGAATGATGTGTGGCAACGGCGGGAGATGCATAGTCTCTTTCGCTGCTGATCTCGGTGTTGTCTCAGGGAATTTCCCTGTTGAGTTCGAGGCTCCGGACGGCACCCACACGGCAATCATCCTTGGAGGAAAACCCGAACAAAGGACCATCCGGCTCAAGATGAACGATGTGTCCGGTGTGACCATCTATCCTGAAGATAAGGCATGTTTTTTGGACACAGGCACCAGGCACCTTGTGCGATTTATCTCGTCCTTGGAGAGTTATCCGGTCGAAGAGGAAGGAAAGACGCTCCGGATGGACACCCGTTTTGCACCGGAAGGGACTAATGTGGATTTTGTGGAACCAGTCCTTCAGCAGGCTCAGGAACCGGTTTTGCGCGTTCGCACCTTCGAAAAAGGGGTCGAGGGTGAGACCTTGGCATGCGGGACCGGAATAGTCGCTTCGGCTGTCGCCGCCTGTTTCAAGGGTATAGAAGGGAAGTCTCTTCCTGATGGAAGGGTATCTTACGACATGAAGGCGGCCATCTCGGACCTTGCTGTCGACTTTATCCCTGAGGGGAAGGGTACCGGCTTCAAGGCCAAAGACATATGGTTGACCGGTCCTGCCGTTTTTGTCGGAACAATGGAATGTTTTATATGATATATTTAAGTATTCAATCAAAGAATTATGAAAATTTCAACTAAACTTTCACTTGCGTTTGCAGTCGCGTTGTCTTTGACATCCTGCTTCAAGCACGAACGTTCATCAGCATCCGTCAACCAGAATGTGAATTTCGAGATGAATGAGGTGGCTTTCGGGCAGTATTTCCAGGATAGTCTCATGTACACCACAAAGTTCTCACTTGATGATGTGATTGTTTTCAACACTGCGTGTGACAACTTGAACAGAGGCTTTATCGGGGGATTCAAAGTGTCCACCCTCTTCGGAGGGAAGGATACTTCTGATGAGATGGCTCGTTACGCTTCGGCGGATCCTCGCCAAGGGATGTCGGGAAGCATGTTTTACATGACATTCAATCAGGCTCCTTTCATGTCGGGATATGACATTGAATACATGCTGGACAACTATTACAGCGCTGAGACTCAGATTCTTGGCTGCTGCGTTTGCAACACGTTGTACAACAGCCGCCTGGCAGAGCAGGGGCTGATAGAGCCCGGAGACTACCTCAAGGTCACGTTTGAGTTTTTCAATGGCGACACATCTGTCGGTTCTATCAGCAAGTATCTGATTGACTACACCGGAGCCGAACTGAAGATGATCAACGAGTGGAAAGAATGGGACATGGCCGGCGAGTTACAAGCCGAAAAGGCCTACATCGCTTCTTTCGACAAGACTAAGATCCGTTTTGAGATCCAGGGCTCGTTCATTGAGCCTTGCTTCTGCTTCGATGATTATCTGGTCCACATCAGCGTGACCTATTAGGCCGCTTACCATCCGATCTTGACTTGGACTCCGTCCGGGTTGTTCGGATGACTGACAAGATAAGTATTTCCGACCTCGTCCCAAAGGGCGGGGTCGAATGTTTCTTCCCCATCCACAATCACGCTTGAGGGCTTTTGGGGTAACAGCACCCTGGTAGCGCAAACTGTCTCCGCCGGACCTTTCGCCACCCAAAAGAAAGACCGTCTTTCCTTTGTCGTCTCATATGCCCGTCCGGCTATCGCGAGGATTGAAGGCGCTTTCGGGGCATTGTCAATGTTGTAGAGAAAACTTTGCTCGCCCGGCTTGACTGTTTTGCTGGTGAGTACAGGGAGGGTCGGGTCATAGAGGTCTATAAGGCGGCCTGTCAGAGTGAGGGGCTCATCGCTCACGCTCTCATCCATCACCGATATCAGCTCGTATGGGCCTCTGGTCAGCCTAAGGTTATTCTTGAAAACAAGTTCTTCTCCACTTTTGGAATACATCCCGGTTACGGCCGCGATAAAACCGTTGTCGGCACCTCCTTCAAGGACGAACTCCTTGGGATCCTTTCTTATGACCATGACAGATCCGGAACCGAAAACATATTCACCCTCAGGTGCTTCCGCATCTATTCCCATGAGAGAGAACAAATGGTCCGAAGGAGCTTTGTAGCCATTCCCTCCAGTATTCCACCATTCCTTCACATTCTGGAAGGGATCGGTGTCTTTTCCGCAGTACACGAGTCTTCCGCCTCGCTCCACCCATGAGGCTATGTGATTGTGGGCCTGAGGGTCCATCGGCTTCATGTTGGAGTAGGTCATAACCAGTACTTTAACATTCTTCAAGGTGTTCTCGTAGCCGACATTCTCGATGTGGGTTATCCCGACAGGGACTCCTCTTTTGAGAAGAGGCATGGCCATCCCGAAAAAGTCGGACAAGGCGGGGTCGTCATATCCTTCGTGAATAGGGAAGCGCTGGAACATCAGCGAATTTCCCATAAGAACGCTGATTCCTTGGCTCCCAGAGACCTTGTTGTCTGATACAGGAATATTCCCGAGGCTTCCCGTCATCACCTGCATCATCGTGGAATAGTCGGAAGGGATTTTGATCATCTCGTCGCTTCCCGCGCTCTTCGGATAGAGTCTCCCATAAATTCGCTCCGGCCATGGCATAATCTCATAATCAGCTATTTCCGGATGAAGAAGCTGGGCGGTGAAAGTGGCGTGATAGTTCTTCTTGTAGTCATTCCAGTCCCTGGTTCCATCTTCAATCGGATCAGTCAGGAACCACACCCTGCGTCCGGTCGGGGCGGTCATCGAGGCCATGCAGGCATATTCCAGATAGGCGGTCTCGAAAGTGCGCTCCTTGAACACGCCGTCCAAGTAATTGGGCACCCTTGAGGTTCCTGTCCAGACCTGAGCGATGTAGCCGTCGATGCCTTTCATGGAGGCCAGGCTTGCCTCGGGGCTGACAATCTCCCATTGGGAATAGTTGACCAGCGAGTGGGTAGGAACGTAGCATTTCACTTCCATGCCTTTGCTCCGGCCATATTCCTTCGCATAAGTCGTGACCTCGTCCAGAGCCCTGTAGTAGAGATGGTACTTGAGTTTGTTGGACAGATAAGTCGCCTCAGGTGATTCGTCCTGGGGCCTCCAAGGCTCGCCGTAGTAGTCTTCCCACTCCTGCTTGAAAGCGTCGCTGTAGCCTCCGCGGTTCCAGAACTCCGGCTCTTCGAAATAAAGCGACTCGATTCCGGCGTCGATGACACGCTTGACCTGGCTTTCTTTGAAATATTCCAGATAATGTCTTGTCGGGACAATGTAGGGGACCATTTTCCCGTGCCAGATGGTGTCTCCGTCAGCTTGCCTTTGACCCTCGTCAAGATGGGTGGCGCCGTCCCACTTGCCCGTGAAATAGTCATTGTAGCCGCCCCAGGCTATTCCGGTCATGAAATCGACACGGTAGCCTCGCTCTTTCCATGAGCGGATGCGGTTTTCTACAGCCGAGCTGCCGTCAGGGCCATCTTCCGCCAGGCTTTTCCCCGTTCCATAGACCATCACGGCATCCGCCCTGGTGTCGATGGCCGGGCTCCATGCCCTTGAGGTCTGGAAAGTTGTCTTTACTCTTCCGGAATCGTTGTTACCCTCTGGTGATGAGCAGGATAACGAGAAAGCCAAAGCCGCGAGGGTTATCACGACTTTGGCTCCTAAAGAATGTGTAGAGTTCATTATTCCCCGACGTGGAATGCTACCCTGAGGTCCTCGATCTCGGCATCTGTGATCGGTTTCAAATCACCGATCGGTGCTGCCAGGATAAGCGACCTCGCACTGAAATCAGCGACCTCGAGACGGTCGAAGGTGTTGATGAGTTTGTCTCCGGTAACCACGACAGAATCGTTCTCAAGCATCACGAATGGCCTCTGCCGGAACTCTTCGGCCAGATCGGACAAATGCTCGTCGTACTGGCTTCCGAACGGGAAGGTGGGGATGTCCTGCAGGAATATCCAGCTCTCGGGAATGGTTCTGACATCGAACTTCACTCCGCTGACACAGAAGCCCATAAGAGCGGGTGACTGGGTCAGGATAATTGAGTTGACTTTAGGGTTCCTGCGGTAGATCTCGTAGTGGAGAGCAACTGAGCGGCTGGCCATCTTCCCGGCCTCGACCATTCCGTCCTTGATCTGCACAATGTCCTCAGGATCAATGTCCCAGCGCTGGACGTTGGAAGGAGTGATCAGGAAGTCGTTGCCTTTCCACCTGACAGAGGCGGTCCCGTAGGAACTGCACATCAGTCCTTGTGAGCAGGCCCTGCGGACGATTTGGCAGATCTCGGTCCGGATCGCCCTCTCGTCTGAAGGGTGGCTTACATTCATGAAGTGCTCGAAAGGGGTGTTGACGGCCATCTCGTGCTTGTTTATCTGCTCTTCTGTCAGATAATTAGGCTCGCCGAGTGTTTTGGCGTTGAGGATCGTTCTGGCGCAGAGCTCAAGGGTCTCGAAACGCTGGTAAGCGTCGGCGATGTCTTCTCCGTATAGGACCACACCATGGTTCTCCATGATTACAGCCTTGAACTCGGGGTTCCTCTTGAACTCGGCGACTATCTTCTCACCGAGAAGCTCGCTGCCCGGGAGGGCATATTCAGCGAAACCGACAGGTCCGCAAACAGCCCTCGCCTGAGGGATTATGCTGGTGTCGGGCACTTTGTGGACGACACTGAAAGTCACGAGTCCCGGAGGATGGGCGTGGATGACCGAACGGGCCTTGGGGTTCATCTTGTAGATGGCCTTGTGGAAGGGATATTCCGAAGAAGGCCTGTGGGGGCCGACAATCGTTCCGTCAGCTTTGACGCACATGATGTCGGAAGGAGTGAGGGATCCTTTGTCGATTCCGGCTGGAGTGATCCAAAGATCCCCGTTGTCATCCATGATGGAGAGATTGCCACCGGATGTGGTGGTCATTCCGCTCCGATAGATCCTGCCGATTATGATGGCGATTTGCTCGGCGGGATGCATCAATTTGATATCCAGTTGTTTCATATATTACGCTAGCATAACCTGACCACCTGTCACAGGGATGGCCTGCCCGGTCTCTCCAGTCTGCTCGATGGCATACATGATGGCCTTGCACACGTCTTCGGGGTTGCAGCCCTTGCGCATGGGAACTTTGGAGAGATAGTAGTCTTTCACGTCCTGCACTGTCTTGGCGCCAGGAGCCTTTCCAGCTTTGAGGTACTGGATGAACAGTCCTCTCTCGGGGTCGCTCCAGAGAGGTCCGTCGTAGTAGTTGCCAGGGCAGATGGAGTTGACTTTGATCCTGAACGGGGCGAGCTCAAGGGCGAAGGACTGGGTCAGTCCGATACCTCCGAACTTGCCGCCGGCATAGGCGAAATTGGCCTTGCTGCCGACCAGACCGCTCTTGGAGTTGATCTGGACGATGTCGGCGAAATACTCAGGGTCATTGGCGGTCTCGATCTTCATCACATGGCTGGCGACTTTGGCGCAGAAGAAGTAGGCCTTGTAGTTGATGTTGGTGACGAACTCGAAGTTCTCGGGTGTCATTGCCTCGAGGTCTCCGGCGCGGGCTGTCCATGTCGGCCACATTGGTTTTCACGAATATAGCTTTGTTGGCTTTCGCGATCTCATTGAAGCTGGCGGCTGTCTTCTCTCCGGTCACCTCGTTGAGGTCGGCGACCACGATGTTGGCTCCTTGCTTGATGAGCTCCCTGGCGATTCCCTCGCCGAATCCCTGGGCGGCACCGGTCACGATGATGGTCTTGCCTTCAACCCTGCCTTTGGAGGCGCTGGAAGCGACCTTACGGCGATAGTTCTCAACCTCCCAGTTGTCGATGAAGCTGATCTGGCGGGCTGTCATGGGGTGCTCTCCTCCAAAGAAGGAAGCGTACCACGCGACTTTCATGGAATCCTCGAAGACCTCAGTCACAGTCTTTGCCTCTTTGGCGTTAGATCCGACAGCGACAAGACCTATTCCCTTGATAAGCAACACCTTCGGAGTGTGGCCACGTTTCTCGACATAGGCCTCGATCTTCTTTTCGGCCTGCTTCACGAGATCCTCGGGACCCTTGTGGTCGATGTAGATGAACTCGCTCTTGCAATAGACGATACCGTCAGGAGTGAAGGGTTTCATAACGGCGGCAGCCGCCTCTTTGCTCTCCACGAACTTGCTGATGAGGGCGTTGTTGGTGACTTTCAAGGTCTTGAGTCCACGCCCGGAACGGCTCAGGAAGGTCCTGATCGCTGGGATAGTCTCGCTGACGCAGTCGCAGATGGGGGCCTCACCCTCGGGGACAGGCTTTACTTTCTTCTCGAGAGTTGCCATCACGTTGTCGTAGATGCTTTCAATCTCCTCCACGGTGTCAGCACCGACGAAGATGCCGTGGTTCTGGAGGAATATGACCTTAGGATCGAAGCCGCGCTCTTTCCTGTAGGCCATGATCTTGTCATAGACCTTCTTGAAAAGGGTGTATCCGGGATCGGTGTAAGGAATATAAAGCGCGTCCGGGAATAACTCTCCACAAGTCTTCTCAGCGTCTTTTGAGCACATCAGACCATTGACCAATGTGGGGTGGAGATGGACGACATAAGCCGCCTCCATGCAGTTGTGCATGGATGTCTCGACCGAAGGACGCCTGTCTTTAGTGATGCATGCTGCCGCCAGGTCATTCTTCACCTGCTCTTCACGGACGGCTGTCTCTGAGCTGTACTTCTTCTCACCCATAGGGTTCAGCAAAGCCCTGTCAAGGACCGCGAAACCATCTTCGGTGATTGTGGCGAGGGCATGGCCGCTGGCCTTTACCCAAAGCCTGTCTGCTGTTTTGAAAGATGTGTTGCCACCTCCAGCGATCACATACTTGCTGTCGCCGCCATATTTGCGGGACACTTCAACCAACTTCTCAATTTCAGACATATTCCTTAATTATTAAGAGTTTTCATAATGATTTCCTCTCCGGCTTCCACGGAGTCGAGTCCGGCCTGATGCGCGACGACCTTGCAGGCACCCCTGAAATTGGTTCTGCGGAGTTTCTCGCTGAGCCCTTCCGGATGGTCTGAAGTCCTTAGCTTTATAGGCTCCATCGCGGGGGTGTTGTGCTCTGAACCGAAGGTCACCGTGAACCCCTCGTCCTGGAGGTAGTCGGAATATTCCTCAAGCACCTTGGTGGTGTTTCTGGTCGTGATGAACTCGACCGAGTCGAAACCACGCCTCTTGAGGGTGTCGGCGGCCTTTTGGAGATCTCCCTCAAAATCCGTGAACTCGCCCTTGGCGTTATCGGCAAGGAAAGGATAGGTGGGGATGCCACCGGCAGCTCTGATGATCTTGCAGACGGTCTCCATAGGAAGGAAAGCCTTCGGATCTTCAGGGACGAAGGCGGCGCCTCCCGCCTTGAGAAGCTTGCTCCTTATCTCATTCTCAACCGCGGCGACGTTGTCTTGAGCAGCCTTCAGGGGCTTTCCTCCGAATATTTTCTCATAAGCGGCGGCTCTATCCGCGCCCTCCTTGAATCTGGCCTCGATGGCCATTCTCAGAGCCTTAGCCAAGTGACGCTCTCTGACAGAACCCTTTGTCAACTCCTTGACTATGAGGCTGAAATCCAGATTGAATCCGGCCTTTACGGCATCCAGGTGGGCGTTGAGTTTCCCGCACATCCTTTCAACCTGGGCGTTGGACTCATCCCTGACTTCCGCCAGCAACCGGGCTTCTTCTCCTTTCAGAATCACAGGGAAAGCAAGGCCTTTTCCGCTGATGTAGGTTCGTCCGGGGTTGTTGGGGTCGTTGACCCTAAGCCCGGCGGCCTGGTCCTCGCTGTTCAGGGATATGAATTCTATTCCCATGATAGGGCAGAGGTGCCTTTTCTCGCAACCGGTTTTCCAGTCGGTGTATCCTTCCATGGAATAGAAGTCGTTGATTCCAACCACTCCGACACCCTCTTCAAGAGCCATGTCAAGCGCTTGGTCGACACCTGTGAAAGCGCTGAAAGAGTACGGGGTGTGCATGTGGGCGTTAACGTCAATGATGGTGCTCATAATGTTATTAATTATATTAGTCCTTCGGGGAGGTCGAGAGTCAGTGTCTGTCCCTCCTCATCAATATCAATTATCAGGTCGTCGTGGATGGGAACCATAATTGTCTCTCCATTCACTTCGACATACAGGCAAGGATTGCCTGGAATCGGCTCGAAATCAAATATTTCCCCAATCTTTTCGCCGTCTTTTCCCTTGAGGGTCCACCCGAGCAGATCCTCGATGTCAAGAACTTCATCATCTCCGTCTTCAGGGATGATCGCGGACTTTTTGGCGAATATTTCCTTACCGGCCAGTTCCTCGGCGTCCTTCAGGTTAGCGACACCTGTAATCCGCAGGAGAGCCTTGGACGTGCCTTTCTCCTTGAGAGATTCAATAAAAAAGGGAACCGGAAGTCCATCGAACATGATGAACACCGGTTCCTTTAGGTTCAAGTCTTCCGGACCTAACTCACGGAAACCCACAAGGATTTCCCCTTCGGTACCGTAGGACTTCAGTACCCGGGCTATCCGCAGAAAATCTGAAGGAGCCCCGGACATTTTTTTAAGCCTCCTGCTCGCCAGCTTCCTCAGCGGCATTGGCGGCAGCAGCCTCCTCAGCGGCTTTGCGCTGGGCCTCAGCAAGTTCCTCCGCCTTCTTGGCGATGGCGGCGGCCCTTTCCTCATTGACCTTCTTCTCGGCTGCGAAAGCGGCCTTGGTCTTTTCGGCGGCCTCTTTCACGATGCCTTCTTTCTTGGCATTGATCTTGGCGTCCCTCTGAGCCTTCCACTCGTTCCACTTCTGGTCGGCCTGCTCCTGGGTGATGGCGCCCTTCGCGACACCTTTTTGGAGGTGCTTGCGGAGAAGAACTCCCTCATAGGAGAGGATCCTGCGGGTAACAAGCGTGGGCTGGGCACCTACATTGAGCCAAGCGAGAGCCCTCTCACCGTCAAGGACGATGGTGGCAGGATCGGTGTTGGGGTTGTAAGAGCCGAGTTGCTCGATAAAACGTCCGTCGCGAGGTGCGCGGGAATCGGCCACGACAATGTGGAAGAATGCGAAATTCTTCTTTCCGTGACGCTGAAGTCTGATTTTAACAGCCATTGTGAATCTGTTTTTAATAATTAATAATAAACCTTTTGTCTCCCAACTCGTGAGAGCATGCAAAGATACGAATAATTATCAAAGTGAGAAAAAATTTTGGTATTTCCGGAATAATGTCTATTTTTGCAGTCCCAATCCAATGGGACACATACCTGCGGTAGTGGTGAAATGGTATACACGCTACTTTGAGGGGGTAGTGGGCGCTACGCCCGTGTGAGTTCGACTCTCACCTACCGCACGAAAAACAGCTCCGGAGTCTTCCGGAGCTGTTTTCGGTTATTGCCTTATCAATGCTATTTTTTCACGAATTCGACTCGGCGGTTCTTGGCGCGCCCCTCGTCAGTCCCATTGTCGGCGACTGGCTCATGGGATCCTTTGCCGACCGCGGTCAGGCGATCCTTCGAGATGCCTTGTCCCACAAGAGCCGCCACGATGGCCTCAGCCCTTTTCTGGGAGAGGGGATCGTTGACTGAGTCGGATCCCGTGTTGTCGCAATGGCCCTGGACCTCGAAGTTCAGTTCCGGTTTCTCCTGCATAAGTTTCGCGACACGGACTATCTCGACCATTGACTCAGGCTTGATGGTCGCTTTCCCGGTGTCGAACGTAATGGCGTAAGTGACGATCTTGCCTTCGGCTGCCAGACGGTCGTAGAGCGGAACGGCACCTTTGGCGATCCTCACATTGCTGAGGCCGCTGTGGCGATACAGAGAGCCGCTCGAGAAATACAAATATCCGGGAGCTTCCATCGAAGGCACGTTTATTATTCTCACACCGTTAATGTAGCCCTTGAAAGCCCGTTTGTTGAAAGAGAATGAGAAATGGTTCCACTGCCCCGGGAGCAACGGATTGTCCTTGCCGTTGTAATCTTCGAAGTCAGTGCTTAGTCCCAGGGCCTTTTCGCCAGTCGCCTGGTCGTCGGAACCCGGTTTCTTAACGCTCCATGCCATATTGCAGCTACCATCCTCGCGATACCAGAATGTCACGTGTCCGGTGTAATTGTAATATGACCCGTCCCCTCTTTCGCCGAAACAGAGCTCCATGGAGAGAGTGGTCGTCTCATCAAGATTGGAATCTGGCTTGGAGACATAAAGGTCGTACTCGACCGTGAATACGTCCGGCAGCCAGTCCCACTTGTTCTTCATCAGCGGGATGACACTGCCGATGCCGTCATCAGTGAACGCCAGCACTTTGCGTCCTTGAACCGAAGCCATTTCCGAATAGCCGTCCAAAAGGTCCCACTGTGACGGAAACTCTCCAAGCTTTTCGTTCTCGAAGGTGTCCTCGAAGAATATGACGTCACCGGGAACAAAGTCGCTTTTGGCGTAGGTAGCCTGGGTGTTCTGCTGGGCCAACGCGGAATAAGACAATGCGACACATGATGCGATGACCAATAAGACAGAGATTGCTTTTTTCATTTTAAGTTCAATTAGTAGTGTTACGATTAGTAGTCGCGAATATAGCTAATTAACAGGGTCACAATCACCATCCTTTCTGATAGTTTTGTGCCAAGAACACCCTCGTCGCCTTTATGGGACCAGGACAAATACATAAAGCGGCCGGGCTCCTGGTGCCGCGACCGCTTCTTTTAATTTGAATAGCCTCAATAGGTCAGTAAACTGAATAGTCCTCTCTCAAGGTTGAGTTATAATCGTCTGTTTTTGCTGAGTGCAAGATGGGGGTTTTATTTGTTTTTTTATTGAGTAATCTTACTCATTTTACTCAAATAGAGTAAGAAAATGAGTATATTTGGCCGGAAAACTACTCAGAATGCGTGTAAGTATATACTCAAAAACGGCTTTTTCGTTATTTCTGCTGCTGACGCTCTTTTCATGTGGCAAAAGGATTGATCCCTGGCAAGAGAAGCGGGTGGAAACACTCTTGGATGAGGCTGAGAGACTGACTTCCCAGTCCCGCTATGACGAGGCCGTCAGCCTTGCTTTTGAAGCCTTAAAGATCGCTGACTCAGGAGATTCCGGAGATAAGAGCGCTCAAGCCCTATCTCACCTGACCCTGTCTAAACTGTTCCTCCAAACCAGCAGGGATTCCTTGTCGTTTGAACATGCCGGCCAGGCTGAGGATATAGCCGTTCAGGAGAGAGATGATTCCTTGCTGGCTGCCGCTTTGCTACTCAAAGGCAAGGTTTGCTCCTATTCCAATTTTTCAGCGGAGCAAAACAGGGATGATGAGGGGATTGAATACCTTGAGAACGCTTTGGCTTTGGCTGAGCCTCGCGGATGGGACGGGATAGCGGCTGAATCGTGTTATTTCCTTTGCGAGTTGTACATTAACAAGAACAGGTGGAATGACGTTCTTGACAGGCAGATTTACCGCAAAGCGGGAGAGTGGCTTGAAAAAGCGGAGGAGATTGACGGGGGAAGGACCTCAGCGAGATCCTTGTCCTCCAGGATGCGCTATCTGAGGCAGGGTGACAAGACAGACGAGGCCATCAATTTCTGTACTCGGATCATAGGCGAGACTCCGGAGACGGATTATCTCAAGCTTTACCAGATTTATGACCATCTGACGATTCTCTATCTGAGGAAAGGGAATACCAAGCTCGCTACAGAGGCACACCAGAACTACTCCTATTTCATTCAGTTGTACATGCGGCAGAAAGGTGACGACATTCTCCAGAACCTGCAGACCGAGTATCAGACGGAGCTCAAAGACAGGCAGATAAAGACGCGGACAGGCCTCGTGTTCCTTTTCGGGGTGCTGTTCATTTTGGCTTTGGTCGCGATCGTCCAGTTCATCAGGCTCAACCGCCAGATTTCCCAGAAAAACAAGAGCATCCAGTCAATAGCCCGAAGCCGGGAAATGTTGTTCGCAGTGATAGCCAAGGACTTGTATGATCCCGCTCTGGCCGGAATCAAGGATAGTAACACTCTTGATTTCATCCGCAAATGGCCTACGATGAGTGAGGATGAGATACGGCAGCGTTGCGCCAGCTTGTCGGAAGGCGATGCTCCGATGGATCCGGTGGTGGTCAACTATATCTCCGAACTGATGATCTCCCGAAAGAAGTCATTGGGTACCAGGGGATTGAGCTCTAGGGAACTGGAAATAATATCCCTGAGTAAGGAGGGCCTGTCCGATAAGCAAATCGCGGATAAGCTTTGCCTCTCCACACGCACGGTGAGCAACCACAAGTACCGTATCTACAGCAAACTTGAGGTCAGTGGCAACACTGAGATGCTCGCCAAAGCGGAAGAACTGGGACTCTAAAACCCCTATTTCCCCGCGATTATCCTGAGGTCTTCAGTCTTGTCTATGCCGGCCTTCCTGGCCAGGCTATCCCTTTTCTCGCGTATTTCCTCTTTGTGGCGTATCACCCAATTCTCAGCGAAGATGCATGCGCAGGACAATCCGAAATAGATGATTGTCTGCAGAATCATGATCCTCATCTGGCTGTCTGCGACCGCTATGTCTCCACCAGCTGTGCTAAGGTTAATGTAGGCCTGCACACCGAAAGTGGACGGGAATATGTAAGAGAACACCTTCCAGAATCCCGGGAATGCCACGGTAGGCCATGAGCATCCGGTCAAGAAAAGACAGATAGGTGACATCGCAAGGAAGAGGAGGAATACCGATTCTCGCCTGGTGATCAGTGTGCTCCATGTCATGCTGAAGAACACGCAGTCGGTTATGAAGAACAGCAACATCGCGAGGATGTCTCCGAATTGCCCTCTTTGAGGTATTCCGAAAATCGCCGGGACGATAAAGGCTATATACATGCCTATGCCCAGATATAGCAGCCAGTAGGCTCCTCCACGGCCCAGCACGACCCGCACCATTCCATGACCTTCCAGTTTGTCAGGCAGGGAGGCGAAACTGTGATTCCTTTCCCTCTGGGTGCCAACCAGCAAAGACATTCCGTAGAACAACGTCTGTTGGATGATGATCATCAGAATGGCCGAGATCAGGAAGAAACTGTAATCGAAGGCCCTGTTGAAGGGGTTATTGTCCTCATAGCCAAGAGGTTTGATGACCTGTGAGGCCTCCTGTTCCGTCATTCCAGCGAGCGAGTACCTTTCCATCTGGATCTGCCCGATCTCATGGAGCATGACGAAGTTGGTGGCTATCATGGCGTTCTTGTAGTACAGGAAACTGCTCATGTCGGCGTAGAGGGAAAGGGTGGCGGTCTCGTTGCGGGCGAGTCTCTCACCAAAGTCCCGAGGGAAATACACTATCCCATTGACTTTCCTCTGACGCATAAGCTGTTCAGCCTCAGCCATATTGACACACTTGTAGGAGACTTCAACCTCTCTCGTCGCATCAATCTCACGGATGAACCTGCGGCTGTCGGGACAGTCTGCGTCATCAACGATGGCGACAGGGGTGTCCGACAGGATGCCGTTCAGATACACCACATTATATAAGAGAGGATAGGCGAGTCCGGCGACGAAAAATATCAGAAGGACTCCTCCATCAGAAAAGATCTGTTTGAGTTCATGGCAGAATATATCCCACCAGTCTCGCAGCCACGTTTTTATGAATCCTTTATTTGCCATGGTCTTATTCTTTAGGAAAGTTCTGATGGATGTAAACCTTCTTGAGCCTTTTCAGGCCAGCGAGAGGGATGAAGAGGAAAACAAGCATGTGTATCACTTCTTGCCACCATCCCGCGAAGCCGGCTCCGAAGATCACTTCCTGGACATGGAAAAGGTAATAATGCCTCAAAGGGAACATGACAGCAAGTCCCTGGATGTAAGGTGGCATGGCCTCAAGAGGAAGGGTGAAACCCGACAGCGAGAGTCCAAGCACGCTGTAAAGCGCGCCTACACTAAGGGCAAGTCTCGGAACGGGTAGCAGTTCCAGGATGATTATTCCCGCGGCCTCACTTGAAATCACAAGCAGTAATACCGCGATGAACATGTTGAATATGCTTCCGCTGATCGGGAAATGCAGCCAATGGAACAAGAGCATTATGATCAGGAATCCGATGGCGGAGAAAACAAGCGTCCAGACAAGAAGCTTTCCCGCGAGCGCGGTCACGATTGAATGCCCCGCCGTGTCCATCAGATGCCTTGAGGTGCCGAACTTCAACTCGGCTCCTAATGAATATATAAGCACCAGAATCACAATCATTTCCAAGATTCCGGGCAGTAGTATTCCAGTCAGATAATAGTTGTAGTTGGTCGTGACGTTGCCTATCTGGTGAGTGTCTATATCGATAGGTCGGATCATGCCCATAATCTGGCTGTCATTGAAACCTTTCGCCCTTAGCATCTCCCTCTGGACAGCTCCGTTGGTCAGGTTGACCATGGTCAGCAGGTCCTTCCATGCGAGAGCTCCGCTCACGAAATAAAGTCCGTTGACATAGAATGTTATCTTGGGCTGCTTGAAAGCCTGGATGTTCTCGTTCATCCCTTCTGGAATCACGCAGACAGCCGCTATCTTGCCGCGTGTCATGTCCTCTCTTGCCGATGCGAAAGAGCCGTACATGACCGCTTTCCCAAGTTGTGTGGCATCCAGTTGTTGGCAGAAGGTCCTTGAGGTGGATGAGCGATCCTCATCGACAATGCCTATAGGGACGTCATCAGGAAGCCCTCCGCTAAGGAAAGTCAAGAAGAAGATGGCGCAGAAAGCGATCACTACGACCGAGCCCATAAAATAAAGAGGACGGTTCCTGATTATCCTGAGCTCGCGGCGTGCGACCGAGAGTATTCTTTGCCGATTGTCCATTATATCTTATTATTATTTCTGTTTCATTATCGCTGACATTCCGGGCTTGATCCCATCGACAACCTCGTCGGGTACTGCCTTGACTTCGAATGTCTTAGCATCATACATTCCTGTCTCCTTTGTCGCTTTCCACGTGGCGTAGGACTCGCGGACAGCGATGTGGGAGACTGTGGCCACCACCTCTTTGCCATCAAGGGCGGGAATCGTCACGGTGATCTTGTCACCTTCTTTCATGCTGTGGAGATAGTCCTCCCTGACATTGAACGTGAACCATATGTCATTTATGTCTGTCACGCTCGCTACAGGTGAACCTTGACCGACCAGTTCACCGACTTTAGGGAAGGTCGCGGAGATGATTCCGTCCGCGGGTGAAGTCAGATACAACTCTCCGAGGTATGACTCGACCTCTTGGACAGCTCCTGAGGCCTGCTCAACCAGTGCTCTGGCGGCCGCCTTGTCTTCAGAGCGAGCGCCGCTGACTGCCATGTCATACTGACTTTTAGCGGCCTTGGTTTGAGCCACAGCGGCGTCATATTTCGCTTTCGTCTCGTCATATTTCTGGGCGGCGATGACCTTCTGCTCGTAAAGCCTCTCGATCCTTTCGAGTGATTTCTTGAGCACATCCTCTTGAACTATAGCTTGTTGCCAAAGCTGATAAGCGCCTTGGACCTGCTCGGACCTTGCCCCGTGACGAGCCTTGTCGCTTTGGGCAGCGGCGGCATTACGGGCGGCGTTAGCCTGGATCAATTTGGCCCTCACTTCAGGAGAATCGATCAGTGCTACTGTGTCGCCTTTGTGGACCATCTGGCCTTCTTTGACATAGAGTTCCTCAATTCTTCCGGGCACCTTGCCGGAGACTCTGTATTCACTCGCCTCGGCTTCTCCCTGGATCACCAGTGGTTTGGGTTTCGACACGAAATAGCCGATAATGGCGATGACCAGGATAATGGCGATCAGGGCGGCGATTCCGATCACCAGATTGTAGCTTTTCTTCTGCTTTTCCATAATATTTGTTTTTTTATTTGTCTTTATTTGGTGGCCTTGTGGTTGCCTTCAGCCTTGTCGAGGTTGGCTGCCAGCATCTGGAGCTCAATTCCAGCGTCAATGTATTCTGATTGGGCCTTAAGCCAAGCCGTCTGGGCGCTGAGCGCGGTGTTGGCGTTGATCACGCCCTCGTTGAAACCGATGGTGGCGGTCCTGAGATTCTCCTCGGCGCTTGAAAGAGCGCTTTCGGCCATAGCAAGTTTCTCGAGAGCCTCTGTTTCCTGCTTTCTTAGCTGAGTGACTTGAAGATTTATAAGATCTTTCGCATCCTCAAGCTGAGAGCGGTAGAGGGTAGCCTCGGCTTTGGCCTTGCGAGTTTTGTTAAGTGCCTCAAAGCCATGGAATATAGGGACATTGACAACCACACCGACTCCCCAGTAGCCGTTCCAGTTCTTCTCGAAGCCGTTTTTCAGGCTGGGATTGGACATCATGTATCCTCCCATAGCCGCGACTTTCGGAAGCATGTCAGCCCTTGCCAACGCGACCTTCTTCTCATATATTCTCGACGCCAGTTCAAGGCTCCTTGTCTCAGGCCTGTCCGCATATATGTCTTCGAGGCTCTTTCCTTCTTCTATTCTAGCGACAGGGATGGTCTCCTGGCCTTCATCAGCGAGCGAGATCTCCGTGTCCAAAGGAAGTCCTATCCTTTTGCATAGCAGCATCTTAGCGAGAGTGAGACCATTCTCTGACTTGATTTTCAGCATGTCCGCCTCATTGGCCTTGACCTTGACCTGAAGAGCATCAGATTCAGTTGAGACACCTTCATTCACAGCTACTTCCACATCATGCTCCATGCTGTGAAGCAACTCGGCATACGACTCGGCAAGTTTCTTTTTCCCTGCTATGGAGACAATCTGCCAATAGGCCTGGTCGACATCCACGATCGCTTCCTGATACTTCTGGTCATATCTGGCCTCTGAAAGCTGCTCGGCCAATTTGGCGATCCTGTTGGCGGTCACGATTTTTCCTCCCATGAATATGGGTTGCTGGACGGTGACGCCACCGATTATTATATTATCCAGATCCGGATGAAGCGCGTCATCGATCTCCTCTCCGATCGCATTGATTGTGCCGGATAAGTCAGTTGCTTGCAATTTCCCGATAACTGTCTGAAGGAGAGGATCTTGCATCAGCTGCATGTATTTCATCGCGCTGGCAGGATCTGTCGCTGCCAACTGTTGGATGTAAGCTGTCAAGTCAGCCATGACCTGCTGCTGGTATTGCTGTGACATTCCATGAATAGTCGTTCCCATTCCCCTCAAGCTAGCGGAAGTCCCGTCGCTGATGATCGAGATGTCGTTCGGGTTATGGATATATGCTCCAGTTCCGGACACATTTGGAAGGTAGTTGGCGAATGCGATCTTGCGATCGTACCCAGCCATCTCGATCTGGGTTCTTGCCTGTTGAAGCTCGCGGTCGCTTTCGATCGCCATCTCCCGACACTCTTCCAGTGTGAGGACTCTTTGCGCCATCACCCCGGTCGATGTGAGGGTTGTCGCCGCGAGCATTGTGATCAGTAATTTTCTCATATCTTTTATTGTTTCTGTTTTCAAATGCGCCCCCTAATGCTACAAAGAAGTTGCCATTATGCCTATAAATTGGCTCTTAATAAGGGGTATTTGTTGTCAAAAGGTCGAATTTTTTCCATTATTGCAAATTTGTAATTCAATATTTGGTAAATTTGTTAAAGAGAACAAAGCATTTTAATAGTGGCTGTCATGAGTGAGACTTTGCAGAACATAGGACTATCCCAAATCAGGCAATTTCTTCCATCCGGAGAGGACATACATCTCGGGGATGACTTCTTCATAATCGATATCACTGACACGAGGGACACCGGTTTCCTTAAGTATCCTTTCCGTGCGGACGCTTTTTTGGCTCTTTTCTGCCAGAAAGGCGGTTTCGAGGTGGAGATCAATCTCAGGAAATATCAGATAAATGACAATTCCCTGGCAATATGCATCCCTGGTAATATTATAAAGATAGACCTTTCGTCCCTGAATAGCCGTTTGCCCGGAAGGTTTGTGGCCTTCGCTGTCTCAAGGCGGTTTATCTCAGACCTCAGATTCGATTTTTCCAAGCTATTCGAGTCGAGGATGCGCTTCTTCAATGATCCTAGAATAAAGTTGGGGGAGAGGGAATTGTACTTCTGTTCCAATTACTTCCACCTCATCAGGGAAGTCATCAACTCTGGTGTGCAAGGAAATGACATGGCGGTTGAGTCGCTGGTGGTCTCTCTCCTTCATGTTCTCTCCGGACTCATCAAGAAAAACACCAAGCTGGTGATGGAAGGCCCGGTTTCATCCCAGACCCGGCTCAACATCCTTTTCGAGCGTTTCATGTCACTCGTGTCCGAGCATCATGTTTCAGAGAGAGGCGTGGCCTTCTATGCTGACCGGCTCGGCATGACTCCGAAGTATCTTTCGCGTCTGATAAAGGATGTCAGCGGGCATTCCGCCCCATATTGGATAGACTCATTCGTGATCCAGGACGCCAAGAGTATGTTGAAATACACAGATGACTCAATAAAAGAAATTGTCTATAAGTTGAATTTCGTCAGCGCCTCTGTTTTCTATAAATTTTTCAAATCCCAAACAGGCATGACTCCAAGCGAGTATCGTCGAGGGTGAGATTAAACATTTAAATCAAAAAGGTCGAAAAAGTGATTTTTTTTTAATAAAAATCGTTTTAAAATTTTGTTTTAAAACCTTTGGTTTTTGTTTTTTTCTTGATAAATTTGCTCTCAGACAGACAAAAGTTCTTTTTGTTGTCTATTTGTTAAGTTCGTTTTATATACAACTGGTCGGCGCTTTGGGGAAAGCGCCGACCTTTTTTATATAAAGAATTCTGTGGAAGGGGAACGGATTCCGCGATTTTTTCTTAATTTTGTATAATCCACGTGATGCGACACATTGAATTAACAACAATAAATCAAATTCTGCATGGAAAAGAAAAAAACTAACATGGTGGCTATCGTGACGATGTGCTTCATCTTCGCCATGATTTCCTTCGTCACCAACATGGCCGCCCCCTTCGGCGTGATCTGGGGCAACAAGTTCGAGTGGTCCAGGATGGCTGGTAACCTTATGAACTTCGCCGCTTACCTCTTTATGGGTATCCCCGCTGGTAAGATGCTCCTAAAGATCGGTTACAAGAACACGACTCTCGCGGCTCTCGCGACCGGTTTCGTCGGAATCGTCATCCAGTGGCTCTCCAGCAAGATCGGAGGAGGCTCCGCGATCTATGTCTATCTCCTCGGAGCTTTCGTCTGCGGTTTCTGCGTGTGTATGCTCAATACTGTCGTCAACCCGATGCTCAACATCCTCGGTGGCGGCGGTAACAAGGGCAACCAGTACATCCAGATCGGAGGTACTTTGAACTCACTTACCGGTACATTGACCCCTCTGCTCGTCGGAGCCCTCATCGGTACCGTGACCGCCAACACCTCAATGTCTGATGTGGCCCCGCTGCTTTTCATCGCCATGGGTGTGTTCGCTGCCGCTTTCATCATCATCTCCCTTCTGAAGATTCCGGAGCCCGCCAAGGAGCGCAACGCCACTGTCTATGAGCACAGCGCCTGGAATTTCCGCCACTTCGTGCTTGGCGCCATCGCCATCTTCTTCTATGTGGGAATTGAGATCGGTATTCCCTCACAGGTTAATTTCTATCTTGCCGACGCCTCTTCCAAGGGAGCTGGTATCCTTGTGAATGGTGCCGCTATCGGAGGCGCTATCGCCGCTGTGTACTGGTTGCTTATGATGGTCGGCCGTCTGTGCAGCACATTCATCTCCGGAAAGGTCAGCACCAGGGCCCAGATGATCACTGTCAGTTCCGTGGCTATCTTGCTTGTTCTCATCGCGATTCTCACTCCTAAGACTGTTACCGTCAACATGCCTGGCTATAGCGCCGCTGATGGTTTCGCCATGTTCAAGGTTCCTCTAAGCTGTCTCTTACTTGTCCTTTGCGGTCTCTGCACCTCTCTGATGTGGGGCGCTATCTTCAATTTGGCAGTTGAGGGTCTCGGCAAGTACACTGAGGCCGCTTCCGGAATATTCATGACTTTGGTTGTCGGTGGAGGCGTGATGCCTTTCATCCAGAATCTGATCGCCAAGGGCGCCGGCTACATGAACAGCTACTGGCTGGTCATCGCCATGCTCTGCTACCTCCTCTACTACGCCCTTATCGGCTGCAAGAACGTCAACAAAGACATCCCTGTCGACTAATCCCGGAGAGATATGGAGAATTTCGACCAGAACCTTGTTATTGGAGTTGATGTGGGTGGACAGACCTCCAAGTGTGGAATCGTCGACACCCGCGGTACCGTTATCGCCCAGACAGTCATCAGGACTGACAACCACAACACAGTGGAGCCTTATATCGCCGAACTCGCGGATGCCCTCAAGCGTCTGATCGCCGAGGTTGGAGCCGAAGGCAAAATCCGCGGTATCGGAGTCGGAGCCCCGAACGCCAATTATTACACCGGTGACATCGAGAACGCCGTCAACCTCTCTTGGGGCCGCTCGGGTTCCCTCCATTTCGCTGCCATGTTGAAGGAAGCGATGGGAGGCATTCCCGTGACCCTGACCAATGACGCCAACGCCGCCGCCATGGGTGAGATGACCTATGGAGCCGCCAGGGGCATGAAGAATTTCATCATGATCACCCTCGGTACCGGAGTCGGTAGCGGTATTGTCATCAATGGTGAGATGGTTTACGGCCATGACGGATTCGCCGGAGAGCTCGGCCACACAACGCTGGTACGTCACAACGGACGCCTGTGCAACTGTGGCAAGAACGGCTGCCTCGAGGCTTATTGCTCTGCCATCGGTATCGCCAGGACAGCCCGCGAGTGGTTGGACATGACCGATGAGCCTTCCCTTCTGAGAAAGCTGGACAAGATCACCGCCAAGGACATCTATGAGGCCGCCAAGGAAGGTGACGCTCTCGCCCTCAGGCTCTTCGACTACACCGGCACCCTGCTCGGAATGGCCTTCGCTGATTTCATCGAGTTCTCCGCTCCTGAGGCTATCGTCCTCTTCGGCGGAATGGCCAAGAGCAAGGAATTCCTTACCGAACCCATTGAGAGGTCGATGAACGCCAATGTCCTGCCTCTGTGGAGAGGTAAGGTCAAACTGGTTTATTCAGCTTTGAAGGAGTCCGACGCGGCCATCCTCGGAGCGTCCGCTCTGGCTTGGTAAGAGATTAAGACAGAACTTCTTTGAGATATTGGCCGGTGACCGAGTTCGGGTTGCCGGCCAATTCTTCTGGTGTGCCCTGGGCAACTATCCTTCCACCTCCTTGGCCACCGTCTGGCCCAAGGTCGAAGATGTAGTCCACGCTCTTTAGGATGTCAAGATTGTGCTCGATTATGATCACGGTGTTGCCTTGGTCAACCAGCTCCTGGAGCACCTGCAGAAGGACTTTGATGTCCTCGAAGTGGAGACCTGTGGTCGGCTCATCCAGAATGTAGAGAGTGTTTCCGGTCGCTTTTCGGAACAGTTCAGCGGCGAGTTTCATTCTCTGGCTCTCGCCACCTGACAGGGTTACGGCACTCTGCCCCAGATGGACATATCCGAGACCGACATCCACAAGAGCCTTCAGTTTCCTCGCTATTGAAGGAATAGGCTTGAAGAACTCATAGGCCTCACTGATAGGCATTTCCAGGACATCGTTGATGTTCTTGCCTTTATAGTGGACCGCCAAGGTGTCTTCCTTGTAACGCCTTCCCCGGCATTCGTCACATACGACATTGACCGAAGGAAGAAAGTTCATCTCAATGACCTTGATTCCAGCCCCGTTGCATGCCTCGCAACGGCCTCCAGGCACGTTGAAAGAGAATCTTCCGGCCTTGAAGCCCCTTACTTTGGCGTCCGGAGTGTCCTCGAAGAGGTTCCTGATGTCGCCCATGACTCCAGAGAAAGTGGCGGGGTTGGATCTTGGTGAGCGCCCGATGGGGCTCTGGTCAATCTCGATGAGTTTGTCGATATTCTTGACCCCCTCAATGGAATCGTAGGGGAGCGGATGGAGCTTCGCCCTGTGGATCTTGTTTTTGAGGATGGGCATAAGGGTCTCATTGATGAGGGATGATTTGCCGCTTCCGCTGACTCCGGCCACTCCGATGAAGCAGCCCAGAGGGAAGGTCACATCCAGATCCTTGAGGTTGTTCCCTCTCGCCCCCTTCAGGGTCAATGCCAAGCCGTTGCCCTTGCGTCTGACCGAAGGCACCTCAATCTTTCTTCGGCCTTGTAAGTAGTCCAAAGTCAATGACTTCCCGAATATGCAATGGGAAGCCGTGTCCTTGTCAAGGGAGGCCGGGATCTTCCCGTCCTCGGGGGAATATTCCATCAAGGCTTTCAGAGGTGCGTTGAGGCAGATTCTTCCTCCTTTTTCTCCCGCGCCAGGACCGACATCGACCAGCCAGTCGGCGCTCATCATGGTCTCCATGTCGTGCTCCACCACCATCACGGAGTTGCCCTCGTCCCTCAGCTCTTTGAGCGAGGCGATAAGCTTCCGGTTATCTCTCTGGTGGAGCCCGATGGAAGGTTCGTCAAGGATGTAAAGCACCCCCACTAGCTTTGAGCCGATTTGGGTGGCGAGTCTGATTCTCTGGCTCTCACCTCCTGATAATGAGGCGGTTGGCCTGTCGAGGGAAAGGTAGTCAAGTCCGACATCGAGCATGAACCGCACCCTGTCATCCAGTTCTTTGAGAATGTCCCGGGCTATGTTGTTTTCCCTCTGGTTCAATTTTCCGGGGAGGGAAGACAGCCATTCTTTCAGCTCGGTCATCTCCATGGCGGCTACTTCGGAGATGGTCTTTCCGTCGATTCGGAAGCAGTTGGTCTCCTGTTTGAGGCGGGTGCCATGGCAGACTGGGCAGACCACTTTCTCATCGATGTCTTCTACAATACCGTCAAAGGTGACCATTTCGGAAAGGTTTCCCTCTCCTATTCGGAACATCTCCTCGCTTCCGAATATGATGTGCGATATCGCCTCGTCAGGGATGGTTGCGATCGGATCGTAGAGGGAGAAATTGTATTTGCGTGCTATTGAACGGATTATGGCGAACTTCCTTGTCTCACGGACTTTCCCGAGAGGAATGATACCACCGTCGGCTATGGACAGGCTCTTGTCAGGAATGATGGTGTCTATGTTGACATCCACAATCATTCCAAGTCCCTTGCAATGAGGGCAATACCCTTCGGGAGAATTGAACGAGAAAGTGTGGGGAGCCGGTTCCTGGAGGGATATTCCAGACTCTGGATCGACTAGGTGCTTGGAGAAATGTCGGAGAGTGTCGTTCCCGCTCTCCAGCATCGCGATTGAGCCTTTGCCAAGGTTAAGGGCTGTCATGACTGAGTCCCTTATGCGCTTTGTGTCTCCTTCGGAAGGCTTGAGTTTGTCAACTACCAACTCGATGAAGTGGCCTTTGTAGCGGTCCAGGGCATCCATTTCGTTAAGCGGATGGATCTCCCCATCGACCCTGACCTCGGTGTATCCCCTTTTCCTCAGCTGGTCGAAAAGCTCGCGGTAATGACCTTTCCTTCCTCTGACGAGCGGCGCGAGAAGGTAGCATTTCTTGCCTTTGTAACCCTCCATAATCAGGTCCACGATCTGCTCATCCGTGTAGCGGACCATCTCCTTCCCGGTGACTGGTGAATAGGCCCTGGAGGCCCTCGCATATAGCAAACGGAGGAAATCGAAGATCTCTGTGATGGTTCCGACGGTCGATCGGGGATTGTTCCCGGTGGTCTTTTGCTCTATCGCGATGATAGGGCTCAAGCCGTCAATGCTTTCCACGTCGGGCTTCTCAAGAATGCCCATGAAATGCTTGGCGTAGGTTGACAAGGTGTCCATATAGCGTCTCTGTCCCTCGGCGTGGATAGTGTCAAAAGCCAGTGAGGACTTGCCGCTTCCGCTCAGGCCAGTCACCACCACGAACTCGTTCCTCGGGATGTCAACGTTGACGCCGGCGAGGTTGTGAGCTCCGGCCCGGCGTATCTCTATATATTCCTTCTTGTTCTCGCTCATTATGTGCAAAGGTAGATGATTTTTAGGATTATTTAAGTAAATTTGTAGGGAATGGTCTTTTCACGGGCTTTATGGGAGCGACTGGTCATATCAACGTCAAGTCATTTCGGTTCAACCTTTTCCAGGAGAACAGCTATGTCCTCTGGAACGAGGGAGGGGATTGCGTCTTGGTGGATCCCGGTTGCTACTCTCCGAAGGAGTCCTCCGCTTTAAAGGCTTTCATCACTGACAATGGCCTGAATCCAAAGGCTATATGGCTTACCCACGGCCATTTCGACCACATTTTCGGAGTGGCTGAGATGAGCCGGGAGTATTCTTTGCCGGTGTGGATGTCTCCCGAGGACAGGTTCATTCTGGATAAAGCCGGTGAATATGCTAACGGAGTGGGACTGAAGGCTCCCGATGTCGGCTTTGAGACTAAGGAACTCGTTGATGGACAGATCCTTCGCTTCGCTCAGGATGACACCTTCCAAGTGATCGCCACCCCTGGTCACACCCCCGGATGCGTGTGCTTTTACAGCGAGAAGGCCAAGATGCTCTTCAGCGGGGACACTCTTTTCGCCGGTGCCATCGGAAGGACCGATCTGGACGGGGGCGACTACGACAAGGAAATAGTGGGCATCATGGAGAAGCTGATGGTACTTCCGGGAGATGTGGAAGTCTTCCCCGGCCACGGGCCCGGCACGAACATAGCCATTGAAAGGACAACAAACCCTTTCCTTCAGCCGTTTAACGAGCCTTGGGAATATGACGAGACAGATCAGAATGATATATGCATATAGGTATAGCAGGTAATATAGGCAGCGGCAAGACCACCCTCACGAGGATGCTCGCCCGGCATTACGGATGGACCCCGAAATACGAGTCCGTCACCTACAACCCGTATCTCGAGGACTACTATAAGGACATCCCAAGATGGTCGTACAACCTGGAGACATATTTCCTCGCACAGAGGTTCAAGGATGTGCTGGAAATCTCCAAGAGTAAGGAAGTTATCATCCAGGACAGGACCCTGTACGAGGGAGTGTACATATTCGTGGCCAACAACTACGCCATGGGGAACCTCTCTAAGCGGGACTACGAGACCTACATGGACCTTTTCGGGGTGATGTCTTCGATGGCCGGGATGCCTGACCTTCTTATCTACCTCAAATGCTCGATTCCTCACCTCGTGGCGCAGATCCAGAAGAGGGGACGGGACTATGAGCAGACCATCGGGCTGGACTATCTCGCCGGCCTCAACGACCGTTACGACAAGTGGATTTCCGAATATAAAGGCAAGGTCCTCACGATTGAGACTGACAACCTGGATTTCGAGAACCGTCCCGAGGATTTTGAATACATCACGGACAAGATAGACGCGGGGCTGTATGGCCTCTTTCCAATGGAGAAATAATTAATAATCATCAAGATATGCACATCGCTATAGCAGGCAACATAGGCAGTGGCAAGACCACGCTGACCAAGATGCTGGCAGCCCATTACGGCTGGACCCCGAAGTTTGAGTCGGTTGATTTCAACCCCTACCTGGCTGATTTTTACGCCGACATGGAGCGTTGGTCATTCAACCTCCAGATATATTTCCTCAACAAGAGGTTCAAGGATGTCGTGGACATCTCCAGATGCGACGACGTGATCATCCAGGACAGGACCATCTATGAGGATGCCCGGATCTTCGCACCGAACCTCCACTCTATGGGGCTAATGAGCACCAGGGATTTCGAGAACTATTCCGACCTCTTCGACCTGATGATGTCCCTGGTCAGCAAGCCCGACTTGCTGATCTATCTCCGTTCTACGATTCCCAATCTCGTGGCCCAGATTCAGAAGAGAGGGCGTGACTACGAGAGCAGCATCAGGATCGACTACCTGACCGGCCTCAACAAGCGTTATGAGGACTGGATCAAGGAATATGACGGCCATCTGCTGATCGTCAATGTGGACGAGATCAAGTTCGAGAACCGTCCAGAGGATTTCCAGAAGATAACGGACAGGATCGACGCCGAGCTCTTCGGCCTTTTCCCTGAGGTGAGGCATATCGATGAGTAGGACAGTTATTTCCATCGTTTTGGCTTTCGCCTCCATCTCGCTCCTCATGGGTTGTAGGGGCCGGGGAGGCGTGGAACAGCCTCGCTTTCGCAAAAGGGGCCGATGTCAGCTGGGCGTCTGAGATGGAGAAGCAGGGGATTGTTTTCGCAGACAGTCAAGGCAGGGTAGGCATCTATCCCGTCTTGAAGGGTACCGGTGTCAATTCCATCAGGCTTCGCGTCTGGGTCGATCCGTATGACGAAGCCCATTGGAGCGGAGTCGTTGATGTCGTGAATATGGCCAGACAGGCCTTTGAGGCTGGCCTGGCTGTGATGATAGATTTTCACTATAGCGACTTTTTCGCTGATCCGGGAAGGCAGACCATCCCCGCGGCATGGTCCTCATATTCCGGTGATGTCACCAAGATTGCCGAGTTTGTGGCTTCTCACACCACCACCGTCCTCACAGCGCTCAAAATGACGGGAGTCACTCCGGCCTGGGTCCAGGTGGGCAATGAGACAAACAATGGGATGGTCTGGCCTGCCGGAAAGATCGATTGGGACAAGTCCGGTTCAGCTCGCTACGCTAATTACGTGAAGGTCAGTAACGCCGGTTATGACGCTGTGAAAGAGGTGTTTCCGAACACTCCCGTGATAGTCCACATCGCCAACGCCTACAGCGCCGGTGAATACGATTGCTGGTTCTTCAAGGAGTTCAAGGAGGCTGGTGGTAAGTTCGATATTATCGGACTCTCGCATTATCCTATGACCAATAGCGAGAAGTCCTACACAGAGATGAACAAGCTTGCTGTAGAGAGCATTAAGGCGCTCTCGGCCAAGTTCTCCTGCAAAGTGATGGTATGTGAGGTTGGTGTCAAGCCCTCCGCCTCAGAGGGAGCCAATTGCATTAAGAACTTCATGAATTCCGCCAGAGGCCTCGGCGGGAGTGTTTGTGCTGGGGTTTTCTATTGGGAACCGGAAGTGGACGGGAAATGGAAACCCGCGATCTACAGCGTCCCGGGGCTTGTCTGCAATGGCTGGTCAGCCTACGACATGGGGGCTTTTTATAGCGAAGGGGCGATTTTTTCTCCTATTTCGACAATAATGTCTAACTTCGCGAACTGATTTTATTGACGAACGATAACAAGTTTAATGATATGAAAAGAGTTTTATTTTACCTGGTGGCTGCCGGGGCGCTGCTCGCTTGTGCGTCCTGTGCCAAAAAGAACACAATCTCCGGCCAGCTTGAAGGCCTTGGCGATTCTCTTAAGGTCGAAGTGTACGACTTGATCAAATCACGTGATCAGGTTACCTCTATGATTGTTCCTGTGGTGGACGGCAAGATTGCCTGTGACTACAAGGATTCTGTTGTCAGGGGACTTATCCTGTCCGATCCATCCAACCCCGCCGTAAGGGCTTCTATCATCTATGTGCCCGGTGAGAATGCGGTCATCGGCGGAAGGCTTGATTCTCTTGTGGTTCTCGGTGGTTCCGCTTTCTACAAAGACCAGAAGGCCTACAACGACCTTTGTGTGGAAGACCGCGCGAAAATCAACGAGATCATCAAGGAATACCGCGCCATCCCTGAGGATGCCGAAGACGCTGACGCTCAGCGTGAGGCGGTCAATGCCAAGTATGAGGAGGTCAGCAAGCACATTGCCGCTGTGACCAAGGACTTCGTGAAAGCCCATCCTTCATCTCTCTATTCCGCCACCCTTCTGAACCAGCTTGTGGGAGAGGATGGTAAGGATGCCCTCGAGGCTCTCGAGATCATCCCTGAGAATGTCAAGGAAGGGGTGTTTAAGGAGTATATCGCCCAGGCCGCTGATCGCGCCAACAAGTCCAAAGCTCGCGCTGAGGCTGCCGAACTGGTCAAGGACGGCATGCAGGCTCCTGATTTCACCCTAAAGAACGAGAAAGGCGAGGACTTCACGCTTTCCTCCATCTACAACACCGGCAAGTACATCATCCTCGATTTCTGGGGAGAGTGGTGCTACTGGTGCGGAAGAAACAATCCTACGGGAAAGACGCTTCCGCTCGTGCGCCTCTATTGGAAGGTCAACGGCACGGTGATTGTCGACATGAGCGCCGACGGCCGCCGCGACGTCCTGTACGACGCGTGGGCCAAGGGCGCGCGGCCGGAGAAGGTGATGGACGGCGCGCTGACCGATCTGTTCGTCGTCGGCTCCG
>OMQO01000059.1 GCA_900313275.1 uncultured Bacteroidales bacterium | reverse complement strand
CGCTCTACAGCATGTTCATGGGGCAGATGACGAGCGATTATGGAGGAGTGTTCGCTACCCGTAAGGTGTTCTTCTACGGCCTTTTGACCATTATCCCATTCCTTGGGGCCACAGGTGATTCCTTCACTCCGGAGGTGCTCGGGCAGCCTACAGTCTATCTCAATCTCCTGTTCCTCGGGCTCATCGCCTCCCTGGCTTGTTTTGTGGCCTGGAATGTGGCGATGTCCAAGCTCGGGAATGTCACGGCGACCAATTATGTCTATCTCAATCCGGTTTTCACGTTGATCACCGCTGCGATATTCCTCGGCGAGAGGATGACTCCGATGTCCCTTATCGGTTCGGCGGCTATTCTTGCCGGTGTTATCTTGGCGGGACAGCGATCAAGTAATAAATCATGAGCTCTTCTATTGTCATATTCGACCTTGACGGGACTCTGATCGACACGATCGGGGATCTTTCGGCGGCTGTGGAATATGCTCTCCAGCAAGGGGGCTTTCCCGGTCATACGGTCGATGAATATAGGTCCATGGTTGGTCATGGGATCCGCAACCTTGTCACAAGGGCTTTGCCCGAAGGTTCTCCTGTCGAGACTATTGACCTGAGCCTCAGTCGTTTCCTTGAATATTACACCAAACATATCGATGTATTGTCCCGGCCGTATCCGGGCATTCATGAGATGCTCGGCGAGCTTTCTGTCCGTGGGATCAAGCTGGCTGTGACTTCGAATAAGTTTCAGGCTGGCACCGAGACCCTGATCCGGCGTTTCTTCCCGGACATCCCGTTTGCCAAGATCCTTGGCAACGCCCCCGGCCTTCCCCTCAAACCCGACCCCGAAGTCGTCCGCCTCGCCATCGAAGCGGCTTTTGCCGGCTCGCCACCTGACCTCGGCCGCGTCCATTCTCGCGTCGCCCTTCGACTTCGCTCAGGGCTCGCTGCGGCTGAGTACGGCCGATGGCCAGTGGCGCAGCCGGCGACTCATGCGAAACGGTTGGAGACCTTAGAACAAAAGCATGAGACTGGTGACGAGGAGGCAAGGTCGATTCCGACGACCATTTACCCGGATAGGGCGCGAAGCGCAGGGAGGCGGGATCGGGCCTTGCCTCCTCATGAATTATCGGATTCTCCTTCATTAGCGGTGCTGGTGGGGGATTCGGCGACGGACATCAGGACGGCCCGGAATGCCGGTATCGGAGCGATAGGAGTGTCCTGGGGGTTCAGGCCGAGAGCCGACCTTGCGGAAGCCGACATTGTGGTGGACACGGTGGACCAACTAAAGGAAGTACTTTTAACAGAGACTATTAACACTTAAATACTGATTTATAATGAAAAAGATCTTTATCGCCCTCGCGGCAGCGCTCCTATGCGCCTCGACACTCATCGCCCAAGACCTCCCCGACAACGACTGGGCCCATTTTGGCCGTTACGCCCAAGCCAATTCCGAGGTGACCGCCAAGCCCCTCGCCGTTCTCATGGGTGACTCCATCACCGACGGCTGGTTCAGCCAGGATCCTGATTTCTTCAAACAGAACAATCTCCTCGGCAGAGGCATCAGCGGTGAGGTGACCTCACACATGGTCGTCAGGTTCCGCCGGGATGTCGTAGATCACCACCCGAAGTACGTCGTCATCCTCGCTGGGATCAACGACATAGCCCGCAACAACGGATATATCGCCCTCGAGAACACAATGGGGAACATAATCTCCATGTGCGAGATCGCCAAGGCAAACAAGATCAAGCCGGTGCTTTGCACCCTCGTCCCTTCCGCATACATCAAGTGGCGCCCCGCACTGAAAGACACCAAAGAGCAAGTCGCCAAGCTGAATGCCATGATTAAGGAATATGCCAAGGCAAAGCACTACAAGGTGGTTGACTATGCCACTGTGCTCGCTGATGCCAAGGGAGAGACTCGGGCGGACCTGTCCGGCGACTCTGTCCATCCGAACCTCGCGGGTTACAAACTGATGGAAGAGGCCTTGATGAAGGTCATTCGTTAAAGAAGGATCAGTCTTGGAACTTGCTGGAAATGAGGTGCTCCAAGCGCTCCATCCTCTGAGCCTTGGAGCGGATGAAGCGGAGTCTGACATGTGCCGCGACGCCTTCGGGGAACGGCTCGGTGATTGAATCAACCCATGACTCAAGAGCCAGTTTCTCCGCTACCTCTCTCCTGGCTATAACCTCGTCCAATGTTGTGTCGATCGCTATCATGGCGATCGACGCTCGTTCTCCGAGGGTCCTATCGACAAGGTCTTCAAGAGAATCCCTCATCAGTATCTCATTGTCTTGGATAGTCTTGAGGGAATCGATGGCCCGGCGATTAGCGGAGAGCAGGTACTGGAGGCTGTCGACGGTGGCTTGGGATTCGTCGAGCTTGAACTTGAGTTTCAAGGAAAACAGGCAAGGGACTATGATCAAGGATGCGACGAGAATATTCCCGAGCACCTTCAGGAACCGTCTCCAAAAGCTGATCTTCTTGCCGCCTTCCTCTTCCATATCACCTGATGTTGGCGATGCTCATGATGTCGGCGAAGACTCCGGCAGCAGTCACTTCCGCTCCGGCACCGTAGCCCTGGATCAGCATCGGATGCTTGTTGTAGCGCTCCGTGGTGAGCAGGATGATGTTGTTGGAACCGTCCAGGACATAGAAAGAGTGCCGCATGGGAATCTCCCTGAGCGAGACTGAACATTTGCCGTGGTCGTTGACGGCCACAAAGCGCCATCTCTTATCCTCTTCCATGAGCCGCTTCCTGTCAGCCTCGAACTTGGCGTCAAGCTCTGGAAGTTTGGCCCAAAACTCATCCAGTGAGCATTCGAAGAAAGACTGGGGGATGAACAGGTTGGCCTGGACATCATCCATGTTTACCTCATAACCGGCTTCGCGGGACAGGATGACAAGTTTGCGGATCACATCAGTGCCGGAAAGGTCCATCCTCGGGTCCGGCTCCGAGAAGCCTTGCTCCTTGGCCATCCTCACCGCCTGGCTGAAAGTGATATCTTCGGACAGGTTGTTGAAAATGAAGTTAAGTGTCCCACTTACAACGGCTTCCATCTTGAGAATACGGTCGCCGCTGTTACGGAGGTCATTGATGGTGCCGATGATTGGCAAGCCTGCTCCGACATTGGTCTCGAACAGGAACTTGACTCCCCGCAGACGTGAGATGTCTTTCAGTCTCTTATAGACCGAATAGTCTGACGATGCGGCTATCTTGTTGGCCGCGACCACTGATATTCCCCGGTTCAGAAAGTCCTCATAAAGGGAGGCGATCTCGGCGCTTGCCGTGCAATCGACAAAGACTGAGTTGAAGATATTCATTCCGATCACTTCGTCACGAAGCTTGGCGGGAGTTATCGGGATGCCATTCTCGAGGCGCTCCTTCCAATCGGGAAGATCGATTCCGTCCCTGTCGAAGACAGCTTTGACGCTGCGGGCGATGCCTACCACATTGATTTTCAGGTTGTGCTCATCCATCAGTTTCTGCCTTTGGCCCTGGATCTGGGCGATGAGCCTGCTGCCGACGGTACCTATGCCGCATAGGAAGAGGTTGAGCTCTTGATATTCAGAGAGGAAGAAACTGTCGTGGATGACGTTGAGGGACTTGCGAAGATGCGTGCGGTCGACGATGAACGAGATGTTCGACTCCGATGCGTCCTGAGCGAAAGCGCTGACACTGATTCCGTTACGTCCGAGGGTGGCGAAAAGCTTTCCGGCGGCTCCCGGAGTGTTTTTCATATTGTCTCCGATCACGCTGACGGCGGCGAGACCATCCTTGATCTTCATCGGCGATAGCGAGCCGTTCTCTATTTCCCTCGCGAAAGTTCCGTCAAGGACGGCCTTGGCCTTGAGGGCATCCTTGGCGCTCACGCCAATGGAAATACCTGTCTCTGAGGCGGATTGGCAGACCAGGAAAGCGCTGATCCTCTCGAGTGCGAGGGCTGTGAATATCCTGCAGTTGACTCCTACCACACCAGCCATTGATGTGCCGGACAGGGTGATGAGACTGACATTGTCGATTGATGAGATGCCTCGGATCACTTGCTCTCCGCTCGGGCATTCCTTCTTGATGGTAGTCCCTGGCCCGTCTGGATTGAAGAGATTCCTGACCACAGTCGGGATCCCCTTGGAGTTGACGGGGAATAGGGCTGGGGAGTAGATAAGTCCGACTCCGAAATTGCAAAGCTCCATCGCTTCCCTGTAGCTCATCTCCTTAATGAGATACGCAGTCTTCACGGAGGCGGGATCAGCTGTCATGAAACCATCCTTGTCGGTCCAGATCTCAAGACTCTCGGCGTCATTGGAGGCGGCTATGAGGCTGGCCAGATAGTCAGAAGCACCAACCTCAAGATCAGTCAGCTCACTTACTGCCAAGCCGTCCGGTATGATTCCCGGGACTATCACTTTCTGGGAATATGGAGTGAAGATTTCCGGATGGCCGGCCAGGCAAATCTGAGGCGGCACGACCTGTGAGCCGGGAATGATCTCCCTCAAAGAGTTGACATGCCTCTCTGGGGCGACAATCACCACCCTGCCTTCAGAGGCTTCCACTACTTCCTTGACTCTCGATAGATTCTGCTCATTCTCAAAGAGTCCGGCTCCGAATTTGAGGACCTTCATAATGCGTTCCTTTTTTTGCGGCTCCAAAGAAAATCAATTTTTTGGTTTTTTCCGAATCAATCGCGTATATTTGGACTATCCAACCATTAAGCGATATGAAGAAATTCCTTCTGAAGCTCCTTATGGGAGCGTCGTTGACAACCTCTGTATTCATCTTCCAGGCGTGCTACGGCACTCCTGTCCCGCCGCCGGATGAGCCCGACTTAGCGATGAACCAGACTGAGTTGCAGGAAGTGGTTCAGGAAGAAGAAGTCGCCGCCGAGGCAACCCTTACTGAAGAGATCCCGGATTAATCCAGGGTCTCTTTAACATTATACCTGTTGCGGTCTTGGGAACTGCGGGAAATCATCTCGCAGATGAATCCGGCAAGGAAGAGGATGACTCCAAGCATCACGGCGAGCAGGGCAAGGTAGAAGAGAGGCTGATCGGTAACCGCCCTGAAATGAGAGCCATGGGCCTGGTGGACAAGCTTTGCCACGATGATCCAAACCGTCATGATGAATCCCACTAAAAACATCAGTAATCCGGAGAAACCGAAGAAATGCATCGGCTTTTTCCCGAAAACGCTCAGGAACCACAATGAAAGCAGATCCAGGAAGCCGTTGACGAATCTTTCCATCCCGAACTTGCTCTTGCCGAACTTCCTTTTCTGATGGTGCACCGGCTTTTCGGTGATCTTGTCGTAACCGGCGTTTTTGGCGAGGTAGGGAATGTAACGGTGCATCTCGCCGTACACCTCGATGCTCTTGATCACCTCGTTCTTGTAGGCCTTCAAGCCACAATTCATGTCGTGTAGCTTGATCCCGGTGATCATGCGTGCGGTGGCGTTATACAGCTTTGAGGGAAGGTTCTTCGTCACCTTGTTGTCCTTGCGGTGCTGTTTCCAGCCGGACACGACATCGTAACCATCCTCGACAATCATCTTGTACATCTCAGGAATCTCATCAGGGGAGTCCTGCAAGTCAGCGTCCATGGTCACCACAACCCTGCCTTCGGCTTTGGCGAATCCGTGGTAGAGCGCAGCGGACTTGCCGTAGTTGCGACGGAAAGATATTCCCTTGACACGGGGATCGTCCGCAGCCAACTCTTTAATCTTAGCCCATGAACCGTCGGTGCTGCCGTCGTCAACGAATATCACCTCATAGTTGTAACCCTCGGCGTTCGTAACGCTCTTGATCCAAGCCAGAAGCTCGCCCAGGGACTCTTCCTCATTGAAAAGAGGGATTATTATCGAGAGATCTTTTGAATATTCCATGATTTATTGATTGTCAATTGTTTCCTCACTATCAGCGAATGGATCGTCATTGGCCGTGGACCTGGAGAACAAGGTCGAGTACAACCATCCCCAGATGAAGCAGTATATAAATGAACCAATCGCAAGGTAGAAAGGCATCTTCGGGAGCATCTTCTCCATCGCGGCCTCAGTGTTGGAGTCCATCATTGAAGAGTAGCTGGTCCTCATGACATCCATCATATCTTCGAACGCGTCCGGTTTGATGTAAAGGAGGTTGATTATTGACCAGGCGGCTACCAGAAGCGAGGAGAACAGGGCGAGTTTCAATCCATAGCGCTGGAGACGAGAATAGTCAACATCCGCGTATTCATTGTGGAACCTTTTGAGAAGTTTGCTGAACACCAACGCACACAAGATGAGCTTTCCTGCCCAGACGATGAAACCGAGAAAGCTCCCGGTGAAACCGCCAAGCTTGCCACAAAGGCCCCCAACGGTCTCCATGGCGATTGTGACCACCGCTAGAATGAGTCCCGCGATGGCGGCGTTGTTCCAGGAATCTCCTGAAGTAAAGTCTTTCTTCATAAGCGTTAACCTGATAGAATATGCAAAAATAGCAAAATAATTGTTATCTTTGCAGACTGTCTAATAATTAAGGATTATGATCAACATCACATTTCCTGACGGGAGCGTCAGGGCGTACGAGAAAGGAGTGACCGGTTATGAGATCGCCAAGGGCATCAGCCCCCGGCTGGCTGAGGAAGTGCTTGCCGTGGCTGTCAAGCCTGCTGGTGACACAACCATAGGCAAAGGAGAGACCAGGGATCTGAACCGTCCGATCGAGGAGGATTGCTCTATCACGCTCCTTAAATGGGAAGATGACGAGGCAAAGAGGGTCTTCTGGCACTCTTCGTCCCATCTTATGGCAGAGGCTCTTGAGGATCTCTATCCCGGAGTGAAATTCGGTATCGGACCGGCCATAGAGAACGGATTCTACTATGACGTGGATCTGGGCGGCCATCAGATCACTGACGCTGATTTCGCGAAAATTGAGAAGAGGATGCTGGAACTTGCCCGCGAGAAGCAGGACTACACCAGGATCGATGTCTCCAAGGCTGAGGCGCTCAAGCATTTCGAGGAGAAAGGTGACCAGTACAAGTGCGAGCTTATCAGCGAGCTTGAAGATGGCACCATCACATACTACACCAATGGTCATTTCACAGACCTTTGCCGCGGACCTCATCTCCGCAACACCGAGGTGATCAAGGCCGTCAAGTTGACCGCTCTCGCCGGTGCTTACTGGCGTGGTGACGAGACCCGCGGGCAGCTTACCCGTATCTACGGCATCACCTTCCCTAAGAAGTCCATGCTTGATGAGTACCTCGTGGTTCTCGAGGAGGCCAAGAAGAGGGATCACCGCAAGCTCGGAAAGGAGATGGAGCTCTTCACCTTCTCATCCAGAGTGGGAATGGGACTTCCTCTCTGGCTGCCAAGGGGTGCCGTGATGAGATTCGAGCTTGAGAAGTTCCTCCGCAAGAAGCAGAATGAATATGGCTACCTCCCTGTCGTGACTCCTCACATCGGAAGCAAGGACCTGTATGTGACTTCCGGCCACTATGCCAAATACGGCAAGGATTCCTTCCAGCCTATCCACACCCCTCAGGAGGGTGAGGAATACATGCTAAAGCCGATGAACTGCCCTCACCACTGCGAGATATTCCGCTCAGCTCCAAGGTCTTATAGGGATCTTCCCCTCAGGATGGCCGAGTTCGGAACCGTCTATCGCTACGAGCAGAGCGGAGAGCTCCACGGCTTGACAAGGGTTCGTTCTTTCACTCAGGACGACGCTCACATGTTCGTCACTCCCGACCAGCTCAAGGGAGAGTTCGAGAAGGTCATCGAGTTGATCCTTTATGTGTTCAAGATCTTTAAGTTCGACAAGTACACCGCTCAGGTCTCCCTGAGGGATCCTAATAACAAGACCAAGTACATCGGTTCCGACGAGAATTGGGAGAAGGCTGAGAACGCCATCATCGAGGCAGCCGCCGAGATGGGGCTCAAGACTGTCGTGGAATATGGCGAGGCCGCTTTCTATGGTCCTAAACTCGACTTCATGGTGAAGGACGCCATCGGCAGGAAATGGCAGCTCGGTACCATCCAGGTGGACTACAACCTGCCTGAGAGGTTCCAACTCGAGTACACCGCCGCCGACGGTAGCAAGCAGCGTCCTGTCATGATTCACAGGGCTCCTTTCGGCTCCATCGAGAGATTCACCGCCGTTCTGCTTGAGCACACAGGTGGTCACCTCCCGCTCTGGCTCAGCCCCGATCAAGTTAAAGTCCTGCCAATCAGCGAGAAATATTCAGATTTCGCTAAAAAAGTTTGCGGATTGCTGAATAATTCCGATATTCGCGCCTCCATAGACGACAGAAACGAGACCCTCGGCAAGCGTATCCGGGAGATCTCGTTGCTGAGAGTGCCTGTGCTGGCCATCGTTGGAGAGAAGGAGGTAGAGAACGGAACTGTCTCTGTCAGAAGGGAAGGTGCTGACGCTGGCGTTATGAAAGTGGAAGAGTTTGTTGAGTGGCTCCGGGCCCAGATGGCCTCCGAGCTCTCTTGAGGTTGATTTATAATATAATAGGAGATTTTTTAAGAGTTTAACTGAAAACAGGGATGCCTTACAAGAAACGTTACGGAGGTTCAAGACCGTCCACCGGCTTCAAGCCTGCCGGTGCGAAACCCGCCGCTGGGGTTCGCGGCCAGCGTTCATTTGTCCGTCAAAAGGCGGATGATGAACTGAACATCAATGAGGAGATCTCCGCTCCTCAAGTGCGTCTTGTCGGCGACAACATCGCCGAGCCAGGCATTTATCCTATAGCCAAGGCTCTCGCTATGGCCGACGAGCTGGAGCTTGACCTGGTTGAGATCAGTGCCAAAGCCGATCCGCCCGTGTGCAAGATCCTTGACTACCAGAAGTACCTTTACCAGCAAAGGAAGAAGGCCAAAGAGATGAAGCAGAATGCTTCCAAGGTGACTATCAAGGAGATACGCTTCGGTCCCAACACCGACGAGCACGACTTCCAATTCAAACTCAAGCACGCTCGCGAGTTCCTTGAGGAAGGCTCGAAAGTCAAGGCCACAATTTTCTTCCGCGGTCGTTCCATCATGTTCGCCGACCAGGGAGAGAAGCAGCTCCTGAGATTCGCTGTGGAGCTTGAGGAATTCGGAAGGGCCGAGAATATGCCCACGCTGGAAGGGAAGAGGATGACGATGATGATCGCCCCTGTCAAGAAAAAGTAAGAATAACCGCAGTGAAAGCGGGAAACAATAATTAACAGTTTAATTTTTAACAACAAATGGCAAAGCTTAAGACCGTCTCCGGTGCCAAAAAGCGCTTCGCGCTTACCGGAACAGGAAAAATCAAGAGGAAGCATGCTTATCACAGCCACATCCTCACAAAGAAGACCAAAAAGCGCAAGAGAAATCTTGACCACTTCGCTCTCGTCGAGAAAGACGACCTCAAGAGGGTGAAGGAAATGTTGGCCATGTAAGTTTTTCAATGTTTAACTTGGAACGCAGCAGAAAAGAACCGCTGGAAGGTGGTCGCTGCCTCCGGAAAAAGATCAAATTATGCCAAGATCAGTCAATTCAGTAGCCTCTAGGGCTCGCCGCAAGAAGATTCTCAAGAGAACCCGCGGTAATTTCCTCTCCAGAAGGAATGTCTGGACCGTAGCTAAGAACACTTACGAGAAAGGTTTGACTTACGCCTACCGTGACCGCAAGGCCAAGAAGCGCAACTTCCGCGCCCTCTGGATCCAGAGGATCAACGCCGCCGCCCGTCAGTACGGTATTTCCTATTCCCAGTTCATGGGCAAGCTCGCGAAGCAGAATGTCGGTCTCAACCGCAAGGTTCTCGCCGACCTCGCCATGAACAACCCTCAGGCTTTTGAGGCTATAGTCAATTCCGTCAAGTAGTTTGACATCCCCCCGCGACCGAAAGTGAACTTGAACGAGATATACCGGAACAAGTGGGTCAGAATGACTTTCTGGGCCATCCTCTACACATTGTGGGTGGCTTGGCTCGGAAACTGGTGGTGGATCCTCGGCCTTGTGGTCATCTTCGATCTCCACATCACCAAGAAGGTGAAGTGGCTGTTTTGGAAGAAGGATTACAAGGAGGGGGAGAAGCGCAACGTGTGGCTTGACTGGCTCGATGCCATCATCTTCGCCACTGTTGTCGTGACCTTCATCAACATCTTCTTTTTCCAGGCGTTCAAGATTCCCTCATCGTCGATGGAAAGCTCCCTTTACACGGGAGACCATCTTTTCGTCAGCAAGCTCGCTTATGGGCCCAAGGTCCCCCAGACCCCGCTCACGATCCCGTTCACGCATAATGTCATATTCGGGAAAGAGTCCTATTCGACCCTCATTCAGAATGACTATCGCCGCTTGAAGGGGTTCGGACATGTCAAAAGAGGGGATTATGTGGTGTTCAACTTCCCTCATGGAGACACGGTTCTCACTCGTTTTCCCTCGGAAGACTACTACGCTTGGGTGCGTAACGCCGGCAGGGCTTACACAGTCACCAACGGCGGCCCCTTGAAGGTCCGTCCTGTGGACAAGGAAGATCACTATGTCAAAAGGTGCGTTGCCGTGGCCGGCGATACCCTCGAGGTACGTGACGGGCTTGTCTGGATCGACGGACAGCAGCAGGAGGTCTATCCGGGAGTCCAGTTGACCTATAAGGTCGTCACCAACGGCCAGAAGATCAACCCCAGGACAGTTGAGAAGCTTGGGATTAACGCTTCCGAGCTGATCTCTGACCCTTCTCTCCCTGGTTATCCGTTCATGCCACTGACCTCGTCTATGCTCGAGGAAGTTAAAGGCTTTTCGGCGGTTGTGAGTGTCGAGCCCAATCTGGATGCCTTCCCTCCGGACTATCCTGACTCCTATCTCAGCATCTTCCCT
>OMQO01000164.1 GCA_900313275.1 uncultured Bacteroidales bacterium | reverse complement strand
AGTCCCTCAAGGTTGACTTTCTTATAGATGTTATCCATGCTTGCGGCCAAGGTCGAGAGCTTGGCGTTCGCGGAGAAGAAACTCTTCTCGAAGTTGTTTTCTCTTTTTCTCATGTCTGTCTTGTTTGGTTATGATCCTAAGCCGCCAGGCACTAAGCGGCCCGACGGAGCCTCTCCCTCATATGGAAGAGGATTAAGTAAACATTCTCGAGGCTAACACCCTCTCTCTTAGCCATTTCCTTGGCTTCGAGACCCTCGATTTGCCATGCGAGGAACCTTTGGTCCCTTTCACTACGGAGTTTTCCGAACAACCCCTCTTGGAACTCCTCAGAGAGTAACTCCCTGTCAGCGGCGAACTCGTCGCTCCTGTACCAACTGTACTCACAGTTGTCGAGTATTTCTCCGTCCTCGAAATCGTTGGATATGTCCTCACGGTCTTTCTTGGATTTGGCGAAACTAAAGACCGCGTTTCTCGCTATGGTACCCACCCATGTAGAGAAGGCACCTTTGTCTGTACTGAAAGAGTCTCTCGCCCTCCACATTCTCATGACCACCTCTGAGATTATGTCCTCCCTGTCGTCGGGGGAGAAGAGCTTTGAAAAACGCTTAATGTAGCCATTCACTGCCTTTTCGGCATATGCCCTGAAATGCTCGGGCTTGATAGGGAAGTTGTTCGCCATATGTTGTAAATTCTTGGTTTTCAGTAGGTTATCGTATGTCCCCGTTTAGCGCGGGGGCGACAAAGACCCTATCCGGTGTTGTCCGGAAGGTGGTGAGAGAGTATGTAGTTATCGGGTTATTTGGAATTCATTGCGGGTGGATTACTTATCAAGTATCATGCCATGAATGTAAATTTTACGCAAAAAATTTTCCTGTCTTTGGGAGCCTGATGTTGGTCAAGTAGCCCTTTCATGAATACATACTCCAGAACCCTGGATATGTTTCACCTTCCCGTGAAAAAAAAATGAAAAAAGTTTACTCGTCACCCTTTCCCCGATAGGTTAGACGCTCGTAATTGAATGTGGTTAAGTCTACGGTGACGCGAAAAAAGGACCTCAAGCCAAGAGCATATCCACAATAGAGTCGATGTTGATGGTAGGGAGGATGGGGTTGATTACGCGCCTGCCACCGCCAGCGAAGCAAGGGCGGGCTCGTCTGCTCTGCAGACGCTTGCCGGTCGGTTCTTCAAGCTTGGAGAACGAAGGGGACTCATTATTGTTGGCGAATACAATGTTGTAGGAATCGAGGCATATGGCCTGATACTCTTCCCTTGTCATTCCCATCAGCTTGGGCAGGAGTTTCATGATCCTGTGGCACCTCAGGCTCACATAGTTACGCCTGACATGGAGCGCCTCGGTGGATCTGTCGATGTAGGTCGACTTGTCCTCAAGATAGTAGTTCAGGATCACCTGGTCGCTGGGAGAGAGGCGTTCCACCGCGGCTGTCAGGAGTGGGATCAGCCTTGCCTTCGCCTCATCGGACAAGGCGGTTGAGTCGCCGTCATCCTCGAGCGACCGGATGTATTTCTTCACATCCTCAATGTCACTTTGTGTCTTTGCCGCGTTCTGTTCCTTCTTCAAAGTATCGACCAGTTCGTTGTGGACAAGGGTTGAAAGATAGGTAGTGATCTTGGCTCCGCGAGACGAGTCGAAATGGGTGTATGTTTTCTCGAGGGCTGTCAGAACGGCGCAGTCGATGACATATTCCTCATCGACCCGACGATCAACGTCGCCTTGTTTGTCCTTCCAGTGCTTCAGGTGGATTCCGGCGTAGTGTTTGGCGGTGTCAAAATAGAGTTCGCAGAACTCGTTCCATGTAAGGTCATTCATCATATTTGTCAAGTATCCATTTGCGTTTGATAGTCCATCCGAGCCCCTCAAGGACCTGAGGACGAATTATTTCCCTGTCACGGGCGGCCTCGGCTGAAGCGTAGAGGGGACCATCCAGGAGTATTCCGTAGAGATAGTTGCCGGGACGGGCTGGATCCACCACGGCGACATCCACCCTGAAGTCAGACGATCCGACATTGGTCTGGACCGTCAGGCCCTCCTCGCGCAACTCATCGGCTATAGACTCGGCGAAAAGATCATCCCGGCCGATCGCTGACGCTGGAATATCCAACGACTCCCGGCCGTCTCTTGCATATTTCAGGAAGGCTTTCAGGTCCAGTACTCCGCGAGGAACGAACCAGTCGCCGCTGATTTGCTCCGGCTGCAGGGATGAGAAGACAAGCATCTCCTGCCGAGCCCTTGAGACTGCGACATTGAGTCTTCTCCATCCTCCGTCTTTGTTAAGGGGGCCGAAGTTCATGGACACCCTGCCTTTGCGGTCGGTTCCGTAGCCGATTGAGAAAAGAATCACGTCTCTCTCGTCTCCCTGGACATTCTCCAGGCTCTTCACGAATAGTGGCTCCGCTTGTGAGGAAGCGACTTTCCCGAGAGCTTTGTTCTTTGAAAACAGTTCCTCTAACTTCTTGTCAATAAGGTCTTTCTGGCTGACATTGAAAGTGACGATTCCGATACTCTTCGCTTGCTCTGAAGGATCAGAAAGACGTCGCTTGACCTCCTGCACCACAGCGTCGGCCTCGGCCTCATTGGTCCTTGAGCGCCCTCTGTCGTAGGTGCCTTCAATCTGGTGGAATGTCACCCTTGTGGCGATGTCATCGTTGGACGGGAAAGTGAGCAGGGAGTTGTCGTAGTAGTTGACATTGCTGAAGGCGATGAGACTCTCATGGCGGCTGCGGTAGTGCCATTTAAGGTGGACAGATGGCAGGGACAACGCGATGCACTCGTCCAGGATGCTTTCCATGTCTTCTTTCTCGACATTCTCCTCATCGAAGACCGTGGTCTCAAAGAAAGAGGTTGGAGGCAGCTGTTTAGGGTCTCCGACTACTATGAGTGACTTGCCTCTGGCTATAGAGGCAACCGCCTCGCTGGTGGGGAGCTGGGAAGCCTCGTCGAAGACGACCAGGTCGAATTGGCCTCCTACCGGCTGAAGATATTGCGAGACCGAGAGGGGACTCATCAACATGCAAGGGCACAAGCGCGGAAGGATGTTGGGAATCTTGTCAAAGAGCCTTCTCAGCGACATCCCCCTAGAATTATTGCGAATGGCTTTCTTCAGTATGGCCATCTCCGGGCTTGCGTAAACCGGGTCTTCAGGCCCGGGAAGTCTCGAAGCCACTTTGGAGTATAGTTGCTTTCGGGTTGTCTCCCGGAACGTGGCGTCATCTTCCCTGAACTTGGCGATGAAAGACTCGAAAAGCTCACCGCAGAATATTCCAAGGCCTTTTTCATGGCCCAAGATGTGGATTGTGTAGGAACGATAGAAACTCTTTATGAAGAAGTCTTCGATCTTGTCAGGCGCGACCTTCCCGCTCTCGAACTCATCCGCGACCATGGCGAGTCCCAGTCCGCAGAGGCGTGCCTTCTGCTTAGAATAGATCACATACATCTTCATCCCGTCCAGATTGTCACGCCAGCGGCTGATCTTTTCCCTGACAAAGCGAAGAGCATCCGGGGACAATTTCACCCCGATCGGAGTACCGAGCTCATGTTCCAGTTTACGGGTAGCCCACCAGAAGGACAGGCCGGACTTCCCGAGTACAGTGTCAAACTGTCCGATGAGTTTCTCCTTGAGTCCCAGGCTGTATTCGGTGACAGGAAGGTCAAAGAGTTCGCAATCCGGACCTATACCGGTATGACGTATGGCGGTCGCATAGTCCCGTACCACCGCACACATCTCTTTGAACCCTGCGGCGGTCAGTGAGGATAGAACTTTGGCAGGAAGCCTTCTGGTCTGAAGTTCCTCTGGCAGAAGAATATACCTGGATATGCAGTCATAGAGCGACACGCCGGCGGGGTAAACCCGGTTGACTCCTTCAGCATGAGAATCAAGAAGGCGGCGCTTCTCATCCATCTTGGCAGCGTCGGCAGGGAAGGTCACAGGCGCCTCTTTTTTCGAGAGTGACAGGATCATGTCCAACTTCGCCAGTACAGTGCTCTTTCTGGCCTTGTTGGAGTGAAGCTCAAGGCAGAAGGGATCCAGCCCGATTTCTTCCAGACGCTTCTGCACAACCTCTAAGGCGGCCTTTTTCTCGGATACGAAAAGCACTCGCTTACCGTTGTAAAGGGCGTTTGCGATTATGTTGGTGATGGTCTGGCTCTTGCCTGTTCCGGGAGGGCCGTGCATCACGAAGCTTCTCCCTGCGGCCGCATCCATGATGGCCCGAAGTTGGGACGAGTCGGCACTGATCGGCTGAAGCACGGTAGCTGCCGGACAGAGGCTGTCCACGGAACCTTCCGGAGGAGTTATGTCCTTGATTTTCAGTCTTCCATCGATTAGGCTGGAGACTGCCGGATGTTTGTCGAGCATCTGCCGATGGGTGTGGATGTCGTTCCAGATGATGAACTTGTTGAAGGTGAAGTTGCCGAGGAATAGAAGCTCCTCAACATCCCATCCCTTCTTGTCCATTACAGCTTTACGGAGGGTGTTCATCACCAGGCGGACATTTATATTGCCGTCTCTATCGAACAAGGTGTCGATACCAGGGATGCTGATACCATGCTCTTGACGGAGCATCTCCAAGAGGGTCAGGTTCACCATGATGTCCTCTCCGGTCCACTTGATCGACCAGGTGGCCTTGGTCAGTTCCACCGGGATCAGGATCACCGGAGCGAAATGAGGAGCACCGCCTTCATCGTCAATCCATTTCAAGGCTCCGACAGTGAGGTACAGGGTGTTGGCGCCGTTCTCCTCGAGAGAGTGCCTTGCTTCCTTGCGTATCTCATTCAGTTTCTGGAATGTATCGGTCTCCTCCATAAATGAGTGGAGGCGTCTGTCCATGGCTTCTTTGTA
>OMQO01000044.1 GCA_900313275.1 uncultured Bacteroidales bacterium | reverse complement strand
GAGGCCGCGGCCCAGTACAAGGACAACGCCTACAAATTCAGGCAGGATTCTTCCTGGCTGTATTATTTTGGTTTGGATGAGCCCTGGTACGGGGCGATTATCGACCTGGATAGCGGGGAGGAGACTATCTATGCCGACGATGTAGAGATCGGAGACATCATCTGGATGGGACCTCAGCCTTCGGTAGCTTCCAAGGCCGCGTTGGCAGGCGTCAGCAAATCAGCGCCTTACGGGGCATTGAACGTGGCCGTGACAAAGGCCTTGGCCACCGGAAGAGACATTCATTTCCTACCCCCTTCAAGGTATTACAACACCATGAAACTGGCTTCCCTTGTAGGGATACCGGAAGAGAATGTCGGCAAGGTCGCCCCGATCGCGGAGGATGGCGGAAGGCATGCCTCCGAGGAGCTGGTCAAAGCCGTTATCTCGATGAGGCTCGTCAAGGAACCTTGTGAGATTGAGCAACTTGACGATGCCGGAGCCCTCGGCCAGGAGATGCATTCCGTAGGCCGTGACAACATCAGACTCGGGATCGTGGAGCAGGATATCGTGGGCAAAATGGAGGGACTGGTCCTTCAGAAAGGCTGGGGCGTGTCGTTCCCGACAATCCTGACCCAGCACGGGGAGACTCTTCACAATCACCTCCACGACAAGATTGTCGAGCCCGGCAAGTTGATGGTCATCGACGCCGGAGCGGAGAACAACATGCACTACGCCTCCGACTTCACGAGAACCTATCCGACCTCCGGGAAATTCACTTCCAAACAAAGGGATGTTTACCAGATAGTCTGTGACTGCAACGAACTGGCTTTCAGCCTGACAAAGCCTGGAGTGGCATATAGGGACATCCACCTCGCGACCGCGAGGAAGATGCTTGAGGGGCTCTCGGCTCTGGATCTTGTCAAGGGTGACCTCGATGTGATGGTCGCAGAGGGAATCGCGGGCCTCTTCCAGCCGCATGGACTGGGCCATAACATGGGTCTTGATGTCCACGACATGGAGGATCTCGGAGAGAACCTCGTCGGGTACGATCCTGACCAGACCAGGGCAAAGCAGCTTGGTCTGGGCAGCCTGAGGATGGCCCGCCGTCTCGTTCCCGGGAATGTCATCACCGATGAGCCGGGAATATATTTCATTCCGGCTTTGATCGAGAAGTGGAAGAGCGAGGGCACCGGAAAGGACTTCGTCAATTTCGCGAAGCTTGAGGAATATTACGACTTCGGAGGAATCCGCCTCGAGGACGATGTGCTTGTGACTGAGGATGGTGCCCGCCGCACCGGCCCCAACCGCCTGCCCATCCAGCCCGACGACGTGGAAGCCGCAATGTCATGTCAATAGTAATCATCATCCTGGCCGTCCTGGCCGGAATCATAGGAATAGCCGGAAGCGTCATTCCCGGTCTTCCCGGGCCTCCGATCAGTTGGTTGGGGTTGTTGATTCTGTACATTTGGGGCAACGGGACCAATGCCGCCGGAGATCCGATGTCCACGAAGTTCCTCCTGATTTGGTTGGTGATCACGGTCATTGTCTGCGTCATTGACTATGTTGTCCCAGCCTATTTCACGAGGATCACCGGGGGAAGCAAGGCGGCTGGCCGCGGGGCGATTATCGGCTTGATAATCGGGATGTTCGTCCCGCCGGTGGGAATCATCCTGGGCACTCTCGCAGGAGCGTTCCTGGCGGAGTACCTGGTGTCCCGCAAAAGTGGCTGGCAATCCACCAAATCCGCCGTCGGCGCCCTCCTGGGCTTCCTGTTCGGCACCGGAATCAAGCTCATGGCAAGTGGCCTAATGATGTATCACATAATCGTATTCCTTAAATAGTTTTCTTGATTTGAAAGATTATTCATAAATTTATAGGATTTTAGGAAATTCGGGTTTAATGGCGAAAGGAAAAGGGAAATACTGGATTATCGGTCTCATGGGTTTCATCATTGGGGTCCTTCTCGTGGCGGCGTTCGACACAACCATGAACACAACCTCGTCCAACGAGTACTGCATGAGTTGCCACACCCATGAGCAGGCCGATCTGGACTGGAAGAAATCCCCCCATTATCTGAGCCATAGCGGAGTCATGACCGACTGCGCGGCCTGCCATCTTCCTCCTAAAGAGGACGGTCTCCTGAAGTATTATATGGCCAAGTCCAAGATGGGTGCGAAAGACCTCTGGGCGAAGATGACACAGGACACCGACAAGATCGACTGGGAGTCGAAAAGGTCCCTTGAGAACGCACGTAAGATCGTTTACAATTCCTCCTGCGAGAAGTGCCACGTCAACCTTTACCCCGAAGGAATATCCGACGACGGGATCACCGCCCATCTCTATTACGACGACAATGCCAAGAAGTTCGGCCTGGACTGCATCAGCTGCCACCTGAATGTTGGCCATTACATGCCGGGTTACGAGCATAAACGCCTGGAAGGCAAAGTGATAGAGGCTGATAACAGCCCGATTTACGACACCTTGGCCCAAGTGAATTCCTTCGAGAACTTCACTGAGACCGTGCCCGGCACCAAGGCGGCCATCAGGATGATCGCGGTCCCCGGTGGAGAGTTCACGATAGGTAGCTCCGACAAAGAACCTTTCCACTCCGCCGATGAGGGTCCAGCGAAGAAAGTGAAGGTCTCGCCATTCTTTATGGGAGAGGTGGAGGTGACCTGGAGACAGTTCTGGGCCTTCTACAACGAGACCATGTCCGAAGGCCGCACCCCGCCCGAGAAGATATATGCCAACAACAACCGCCCGGATGTGGATGCCGTAAGCGGCCCAACTCCGCCTTTCGGTTTCCCCGACCAGGGTTGGGGAATGGGAGACCGTCCGGCTATAACCATGACCCACTACGCGGCCACGACCTTCTGCCAGTGGCTCTCGCTTAAGACCGGACGACACTATCGTCTTCCTACCGAGGCCGAATGGGAATATGCCGCCAGAGGTGGCACCGAAACCCCATACTTCTTCGAAGGTAATCCCAAGAAATACTACTCGAAAAGGTCAAGGGGGGCCGACACAACCATGATCGGTCGCTACATAGTCTTTTCCGGAAACAGCTCCGGCAAGACCCAGGAGCCTGGATTTGTCAAAGCTAACCCGTTCGGGCTCAAGAATATGCTCGGAAATGTCATGGAGTACTGCTCCGACTGGTACGCAGAGGACGCCTACACTAAGATCAAGGATGGCGAGCTTGACCCTAAAGGTCCGCAGAGCGGCACTGAGCATGTGGTCAGGGGCGGAAGCTACGCTGACAACGCCTCAATGGTGCGCAGTGCCTCAAGAAACCACACGGAGCACGACAAATGGCTTAAGACGGATCCTCAGAACCCGAAGAGCATCTGGTGGTACTCCGACATCAAGGGGGTCGGCTTCAGGGTGGTATGCGATGTTCCTGAGAATGTGAAAGTTAATTAATTACTTAATATTACTATCATTATGAGCGAAAACAAAATGGACAGAAGAGCCTTTCTCGGCACAAGCGCCAAGTTAGGTGTTGTCGGTGTGGTTGGCGGAAGCGCCCTGCTAGCCTCCTGCGGCAAGAAAGAACCCAAACTCGTTCCCCTGAGGCAGCCGGAAGAGTACTATATTCCCGAACTGCCTGACAAAGCTATTGACGGTAAGGAGCTTAAGGTCGGTGTCATCGGCTGCGGCGGACGCGGCTCCGGTGCCATCATGAACCTTCTCGACGCTGCTGACGGCATCACCGTCACCGCTCTTGGCGACACCTTCATCGATCGCCTTGCCAGCTTGAAGGACAAACTTAAAGAGAGGGACCAGGTTGTCCCCGACGACCATTGCTTCGTGGGATTCGATGCCTACAAGAAAGTCATTGACTCTGGTGTCGATATGGTCATTTGCACCACTCCTCCGAATTTCCGCCCTGTTCACTTCCAGTACGCTACCGAGAAGGGAGTCCACTCCTTCCTCGAGAAGCCTATCGCTGTCGACGCGAAGGGCTACCGCCAGATCATGGCGACCGCCAAGCAAGCCGAGGCCAAGGGTCTGAGCGTCGTCTGCGGAACGCAGAGGCACCATCAGCGTCCTTATGTCGCCGCTTTCCAGAAGATTCAGGAAGGACTGATCGGTGAGATCACCGGAGGCAATGTCTATTGGAATGGTGGCATGCTCTGGTACAAGGAGCGTCAGAAGGGCTGGAGCGACATGGAGTGGATGATCCGCGACTGGGTCAACTGGGAGTGGCTCTCAGGTGACCACATCGTCGAGCAGCACGTCCACAACATCGACGTCTTCAACTGGATGTTCGGCTACAAGCACCCTATCAAGGCCACCGGTTTCGGAAGCCGCCAGAGGAGAGTAACGGGCGACCAGTTCGACAACTTCAGTGTTGATTTCGAATATGAGAACGGAGTCCACCTCCACAGTATGTGCCGCCAGATCGATGGTTGCTCCAACAATGTCAGTGAGGAAGTCCATGGAACCAAGGGCTATTGGAAATCAGCTGATGAGAAGATCTATGACCTTCAGGGCAATGTCATCTGGGAATTTGACTGGGACGCCATGAGGGCCGAGTTCAAACAGGAGGATCCTTATGTCCTCGAGCATGTCGATTGGGTCAACCACATCCGCAAAGGTACCGCTCATGTGGAAGCCGGCGAGTGCGGTATGTCCTCACTCTGCGGAGTCATGGGTCGTGAGGCCGCCTACACCGGACAGACTATCGAGTGGGATGCCATCAGCGCCGCTGAGCTCGACCTTATGCCCGAGAAACTCGAAATGGGCAAGATGGACATGAGCCAGTACAAGGTGCATGTCCCTGGAACAGGAAAATAGTTCACCATGGATAGAAGATCATTCTTAAAGACTTCAGCGATCGGAAGCGCCGCAATAGCGGCGACTTCCGTTCTTCCCGGATGTGCTTCCGGTGCCTCTAAGGACGGTAAAAAGACTTGCTGTGAGAATGTTCCTCTGAACATTTCCTTCCAGGAGGGAATCGCCCCCGGAGAGACTCTCGCCGAGAAACTCGACTTCATGGAGAACCTCGGGGTTGTCGGCTTTGAGCCCAGTGGCCGCGGACTGAAAGGCCGCGTCAAGGAGATCCAGGATGCCCTCAACGGCAGAAACATCAAAGTGTCAGCCATTTGCGCTGGTTTCGACGGATTCATCCTCGCTGAGGATCCAGCTGTCAAGAATCAGTTCGACACGACCATGCGTGAGATCATCGAGGCCGCTGGAGAGCTCGGCTCCACCGGTGTCATCATGGTTCCCGCTTTCAATGGTCAGAAGCCTTGCATGCCCCACACGATGGAGACCCGCGACTATCTCTGCGAAGAACTCCACAAGCTCGGTGAGTTTGCCAAGAGCTGCGGAACGACCGTGATCCTTGAGCCTCTCAACCGCAGGGAGTGCTTCTACATGAGGCTTGTGGCTGATGGCGCCGCGATCGCTCGTGACGCCAATAGCGATGGAGTCAAGGTCATGGGAGACTTCTGGCACATGCAGGAGGAAACTTCTGATTATGGCGCCTTTATGTCGGCCGGAAAGCAGTATCTCCAGCATGTCCATATGGCCAGCCGCGGCAACCGCAGGATGCCTGGCGAGGATGGCGAGTTGGACAACTATGTCGAAGGCTTCAAGGCTCTCCAGCAACTCGGTTACGACAAGTATGTCAGCTTCGAGTGCGGCTGTGGTGGCGACAGGGCCACCTTGGTGACCGCCGCCGTCAATCTTCTCCGCACACAGTGGGAAGAGGCGGCTGCCTGCTGCTAGAAGTACTTGCAGATCCTGAAAAGAGCAGTGCCCTGTCGAACAGACGGGGCACTTTCTTGTTCAAAGAAAGGCGCCATGGAGGACATCCAGATAACAGACATGCCGACACTCGCGACCTTCAAGCCAAGCTCCGCGCTGAAGCCGTAGTCCTCAGTCCTAATCGTCTGGTCAACAGGCAGAGAAGCCTTGAACCGATGGTCATAATAACCTCCCAGGCCCAGGTACATCGAGCCTTCACTTGTTCCTTGTAAGATGAGATGCGCGGGGACGAACAGTTCACTACCCTTATATTTTAGGGCGGACGAATAGACATTGGTCTCGTCAGGATACTTAGCGGAAGTCATGACATAAATGGCCTCCGCTTTCAGGGCGCAATGGCTATGATGTCCGAAATTCAATTTGGCGGACAATCCGGCGCCGTAGGAGAAGCCCGTCTTGCCGTCAAACGCCGCCTTCTGGAAATCGAAGTGACTGCTGCCGATGTTCAATGACAGCCCTGTCTCAAAAATAGGAAGACCGTCCCTATGCTTGCGAGCCACCCTTCCAGAAGGTGCGAAGTTCTCATCGGAAGCGACTTCAAGCGTTAAATCGGAAAGGTAGTCAGTCACCTTATCAAGACCCTCGTAATCAATCAGTTCCGCATCATCTTCAGGCTTATGGTACGGAGATTTGAGTCCTGTGGTCACTGCGAGGGTTGGAACTCCCATCTTAGCGAAACCCTCGGTGTCAGTGGCTGTAAGGATAGATTTCTCGAAGTTAACCATCTTGAGGTTGAGTTTCTCTGATCGCAGGACCTTGCGGCCATCCTTGATGGTGGAAACCCCTTCAAGAGTAAGGTTCCCGTTGGCTTTGTACCAACCCACCATATCAACACTCATCATCAGTCTCACATCGAGACTGTCAACCTCCAGCATCCGCTTAGCGAGGGCGTTCGAACCATAAAGGCCGATCTCCTCCGCATCAAAAGCCGCTATGACCACCGTCCTTTTCAGCTGGTCCCGATATTCACAAAGCGCCCTGGCGATCTCTATCACGGCGGCTGAGCCGGACGCGTTGTCATCCGCTCCGTTATATATCTTGCCTTTCTTTATCCCGAGATGGTCGTAGTGGGCTCCCACGACGATGTACTGGTTCTTCAGGACAGGGTCATTCCCTTCAAGAACGGCCACCACATCCCTGTAAGCATCTGTTCCCGGACCGGAAAACGGAAGGAACCAATTCTCATAGAAGGGCTTAAGGCCCATTGATTTATATTCATTCACAATATAATCGGCGGCTTTGTGAGCGCTGACAGTACCAGCCTGACGACCTTTGAGGGAATCCGCGGCGAAATAATAGACATGTCTTGTCAGACGATCCTGCCTGGTCTGCGAAAACATGGGCGCACAAAGCGTTACCAGGACAAAAAACAGCGGGAGTTTCTTCATCTCTTGTTAATCATTGGTTTGTAAGGATGCGAAGATAAGGATATTTCGTCGTATATTTGTTGTCAAAGACAATTATATGATTGAAGGGGTCAAAGTAGTGGCGTTCGACGCTGACGACACCCTCTGGTCTAATGAACCCCTGTTCAGGGAGGCCGAGCGGAAGGTCGCCGAAGAGCTGTCGGAATATGGTGATTTCCAATACATTTCAGATGAACTCTACAAGGTGGAGTTCAAGAATATGGAGGATTATGGCTTCGGGGCGAAGGCATACACCCTCTCTATGATTGAGAACGCCGTGAACCTCTCCGGCGGGAAATTGACCGGAGAACAGATTATGCTGATCATCGAAAGCGGAAGGAACATCCTTCACAATCCGGCCACTCCCCTTCCCGGAGTCGAAGAGACTCTGACCGCCTTGAAAGAAGACGGGCGCTATCGCCTGGCGCTTTTGACGAAGGGCGAGCTCCATGACCAGGAGCGGAAAATCAAGCGTTCCGGACTCGGGAAGTACTTCAGCCACATTGACATAGTCTCAAAGAAGACACAAGAGGAATACGTCACGCTGTGCTCAGAGATGGGTAGCGAGCCGAGCCAGCTGATGATGGTCGGCAACTCATTCAAATCCGACATCGAGCCGGTTCTTCAACTTGGCGGTTGGGGAATCCATATCCCCGCCGAAATGCTCTGGAAACTCGAGCACACCGAGGAATACGACCACAAGAAGCTATTCAAAGTAAAGACCTTCGAAGAAATAATAGACATCTTGTTATGACCGCGGAACGCTTATCCGTCCTGCTGGCTATGCTTCTGAGCGGAAGCGTGGCTATGGCTCAAGACGCCGACACCTTGAAGACTGGCTCCGAACGCAGGAGCAACCAGAATGTGATGCTGAACGCATCCTACGCGTCTATTCCGAGAACCATCTCTCTTGGCATCCCGGAATGGGGAACTTATATCATGGATGACGGTCTTCCGGCCTCAATGTTCAAGGATCACTTTCCGGGATACCGGTCATGGAGAAGCGGCCTTTCTACCGAGTCTATGCAGCTGACTCGCCTGGACGAATCCGCCATACAACTCGGCACAACAGGTTTTTTCCCGATGTCTGTCTCAAAAGCCGGTGCGGACAAGACCGAAGGAGCCGCGAAATACACCGCCAACCAGTATGGCCGTCACGAGTTTGAACTGCACACCGCCTCGCCTCTCGGAAATGGCTGGGGAATAGACTTGAACGTTTACCAGAGTTTCGACCGGGGATCCAACCACTTGGATTTCACGACCTTCCAAGAGAGAATACGATTCTACAAGGCAGGAATATCAAAGAAGCTTCCTGACGGGCGGGGGTTTTTCAAGGCGACATATTTGTTTATGAACTATCTGGACCTGACCGACCAGTACGGCCCGTTCATATTCGTTGGAGACGGAAGCGTGAAGCCTTACAGCGACTTCCGGCTCGGAAGGGACCAGTATATTCCCGAGACTTCTTTCTTCGAATATATCGACATACACGACGGAAGCAGAAAAAAGGGACGCTACACGGAGGATCTGGGCATCCCGGTCCACGTCCTGACGGCTTGTTACAATCGTTCCTTTGACAACGGGATGGAGATGGACTTGAGCTCCCGTTTGAGGATGAGTGACGGCAGGCAGAAAAGCACCTACCTCAACGGAATCACCAGTGTCCTGGCAGGCGACGGTTACGCTTATCGGGACGGCACACCTTACGCCGGCAACGTCCAGAGCCGCTTTTTTATGTATGAGGACGACCACTACAATGAGTGGCTCACGACCTTCCGGGTCAAGAAAACCCAAAACAAGCATACCACTTTCGCGGGAGCAAATTTCTGGTTCAACTGGAGCCAATCCTCATCCATGACCTCCAACTTCGCCTACGAGGCCAAGAAAGACCCTAAAGCTCTCACTTACAATGGGGAGCTGTATTATGTCCACAACACTGGAGCGCAGTACCTTGACGGATTCCAGAGCCGACTCGCTTTATTCGCCCAGGATGAGTGGAGAATCAATCCGAAGATCAATGTTCATTACGGGCTTCGGGCGGAGTACAGCGGGATCAGTGGAAAGGCCGCCCATAATCTGGACGGCAAGGACAATAACTCCCGTTACAACGGCTGGTCTTTGAAAAGTCCCGGTGTGACCCTCACTCCCTTTAAGAGAAATGTCATCAATGGAGCGGCAACATTGATAGGTTATTACAGTCTCAACTCCCATTGGGGAGCTGAGATTGACGCCATCGCCACCTTGAGCCATCCGAATCTGGGGCAATATGGCGACTCAAGCGTTCCTTTCGAGGGAGCCCAGCCTAGCTATATCCTCCGTGGAGGAGTTAATTTCAAAAACAAATGGCTTGATTTCCAATCACTTCTGACATATCTTAAGCGATCCAACAGTTATGAGATGGGCATGTGGACCCACAAGCTTTCCCATGCCGCGGGAGGCTACCCGGCAGGTTACAACGAGACGGTCTATGTGAGCTCGCTTTACGATATGGAGGTTCTAGGATGGACTACCGATATGATCCTGACCCCGTTCAAAGGATTCACTTTCCACGGCTTGTTCACTTTCAGAATCCCGAGGTACCAGAACTACAGCTTCACTCCTGTCTTCAGCGACGGTTATTCAGAGGAATATGATTTCTCGGGGAAGAGGATCACCAGCAGCAGCGGCACCGAGATCGAACTGGAGCCTTCCTACCAGACTGGCAAATGGAGATTCTGGCTGAGCGCCCGCTATTACAGCAGACGCTACATCAACATCACAAACACCCTATTCCTGAATCCTCGATGGGAGACTTTCGGAGGTGTGGATTTCAAATGGAATGACCACGTCAGCTTATCACTTAACGTGGTCAACTTCCTGAATGTCACGGGGGCTTCAGCGGGAATACGGGAGGCCTCCCTGGCCACCGACATCACCCCCTATCAGAACTATCTCACAAGCGGATCCTACATCAGGCCCTTCACAGTCGAGTTCAGCACCCTGGTGAAGTTCTAAGCAGATTCTTCTTAATATAAAAGTTAAGAAATTTGCTGATATTATTTTGATTTTCAAACCTTTATTCATACCTTCGCAATACTTGGAAGACGAGGAATATGTGGAAGGTTGAGTTTGTCCCTTTGATCCTATCGACTTTCAAAGAATCCGAAGGGATGGATCTTTACAACGAGATAATGAACCTGACACTGATAATTGAAGAATAAATATGGCTAGAGTAAGGTATATCGACCCTGAGTTTCAGAAGGCTTTGAATGAGGTATCTCCGGCTATAAGGAAAGAAACCAGTTATGAGTTTGCCATTGCCAAGAGGATAAGGGATATTCTCGTTAAAAAACACTGGTCACAAGCCATGCTGGCGAAAGCGACTGGCAAGAAGGAGGCTACTGTCTCTCTCTGGCTTAGTGGCACACATAATTTCACCATCCGTACTATTGCAGAAATAGAGTGCGCGCTCAATGAGGAGATCTTGTCAGTCAGGCAATACCGCAAACCTTCAGAGACAGTTTGCGGCTATATATCAAATAGACCCGCTTACACGGGTCTATTGAATGATGGTAATGATTGACTGTTAAACGGTTACTTCCTGCGGATGGTGAAGCCGAACTCGGCGTCGGAGAAGACACGGTCTTCTTGGAGGGGACTGGGGCCGCAGCTGTTGCCGCCAAGGCCGGTGTCAGCGGCGTCAAGGCAGAGCCATGTGTCGCCAGGAGCGGGCAGCTCATTCTGGTGGGCAGCCAGGACGAGATCGACAGCTGAATAAGGTAACGCGCTGATTGACATCACCGGACGGCCAGAGTCAGAACTCTTGAGGCTATTCTGGGCGGCCTCGAATAGGACGCCTCTATTGCGGCGACCTGTCAGGGAAACCCAACGAACCTGCTCATGATTAGCCATGTCCTGAGGCTTGGTGTAGTTCTGAACCTCCTCCGAGACCTCATCTGAATATATTCCCACGAAAGCGTTTGTGAATCGGTCGGAATAGTTCTCGACCGGACCACGGCCGTAATATGTGAGTTTGGAAAGCGACTTCGGCACACGCATCACATAGCCTAACCTTCCGAGAGGAAGCTCCGGCTTGTCGGAAGTGATCTTTGAACAAAGGGTGACACTGCCGTCACGAGCGATCGTCCAGGTCACATGTGAAGTGAACGAGATGACATTCAGGCTGTCCTTATCATCCGCGATAGAGCATGATGCCGATGCGGTGGAACCTTCCAGATGGGATCCGAAAGGAGCCTTGGAAAGAACATCGAAGGACACTTCCACACAACCATCTTTCTCCTCCACAGTCATTCCGGAAGCTGAATGGAAGAGGTTGTGAAGCCCATTCTCAAACCAGCCTCGGGCGGCCCAACCGTCATTATTGACGATGGCTCTGAAAGCATTAAGGCGAGGGCCCTGTCCGGGAACGAAGACATCCTTCCCACGATAGCGGAGCCTGTCAAGGGTCCCGGTAGCGGGATCGAATTCGGCGGCGAAACGGCGGCCCTTCACCACAAGATGGCCTGAATTCTTGTCGGTGAAGTGCTTGGGAGCCTTTCGCCCCGGTTGGTGAGCCTGTCGAACCACGACCGGTTGGTGAGCCTGTCGAACCACAGTCCCTTCGACAAGCTCAGGGACCAGATTCATCTGATCCTTGCAGACCTCATGTCCTTTATCTGCCCAAGGCATGCTCTCTTTCAAGGAATAGCTCACATTGAGATAGCACTCCTTGCCGGCAGGAAGAGCACCGATTTCAATCGTACGTGAGACCTTCTCCCTCGGGCCTATCCCTTCGGCATCGAATGAGCCGCTACGGACCGGCTCACCATCCGCGATGAGAGTCCAGCGGGCATCGTAAGAGCAAGGCTCGTAGTAGTTCCTATTGAAAAGGCAAACCTCGGCCTTACCATCGGAAATACTTGTCAGTGAGGTATATAGGTTCTGATAGACCTTTTTCACTTCCCAATACTGCGGCTTCGGCGAACGGTCCCCATTAAGGACTCCGTTCATCACGAACTGACCGTCATTCGGGATATCCCCGAAATTTCCTCCGGAGGCAAGATACTTGACCCCTTCGGGAGTGTAGTTCCAGAGAGACTGATCCACCCAGTCCCAAATGGCGCCGCCCATAAAGAAGTTGGTGGAATCAATTGACTGCCAGTACTGTGCGAAGTTCCCGAGAGCGTTACCCATTGAGTGGGCGAACTCATTGATGTGGTAGGGATATTTCACGTTGCCAATTCCTTTTGCCACCCATTGGACCCATTTCACTCCGGGATACTGGCTGCAGCCGATGTCGGAAATGTCGTTGTTACGCTCATACTGGATAGGTCGCATCGGATCGATTTCCCTGGCGGCGGCATAGACATATTCGAAATTCTTTCCGGGACCGGCCTCGTTGCCCATGCTCCAGATGATGATGCAGGGGTGATTATAGTTGGAGGAGACCATCTCGACCATCCTGGCCACATGGGCGTCCTTCCACTCGATGGGATGGGAAAGCGAAGCGTCGCCATAGCGGTAATGATGGCTCTCGATGTTGGCCTCGTCCATCAGGTAGATGCCGTATTTGTCGCAGAGATAGTACCAGTAAGGGGCGTCGGGATAATGGGAATCGCGGACATGGTTGATGTTGGCCAACTTCATGAGCCGGATGTCTTCCTCCATCACTTCACGGGTAATGGCGTGCCCCATGGACGGCTCGGTCTCGTGGCGGTTCACTCCACGAAGCTTGACCGGTTTCCCATTGAGATAGAAATACTTCCCGGCAAGTCCGAACTCGTCTTCTTCGGCAGGAGTATCTTTTATGCAGACTTCCCTGAAGCCTACTATTGTCGAGAATATGTCAAGTGTTTTCCCTGCGGCGTC
>OMQO01000052.1 GCA_900313275.1 uncultured Bacteroidales bacterium | reverse complement strand
CAACAGCAGCTTTCGGGCGATGCCCTGACGGCGATATTCAGGAAGCACGGCAAGGGTGTCCAAGTAATATTCCCCAGGCCCGGTCTCAAGTTCAGACTCCTTGTCGATCGCGATGTAGTCTGGCCAGAAGACGGCGAAGGATTTCCGCCTGAGTTCCTTGTAGTTGTCGCCGGGGTAGGAGAGCAGTGAGCCGACCACCTTGCCGTCGACTTCGGCTATGCGTGAATCTTTGTAGGAATAGAGCAGGTCGGTGCGCTTCTCGCAATCCACGAGGTCGAGGTAAATGTCCTTATACTCAGGTATTTCCGTCTCGAAGTCATAGAAATGCATCCCCGCTATCAAGCACTTGGCGAGGAAAGGCGCGTCTTCAGGCCTGGCATCTCGGATGATCATAGGGCACTCCATCTTCACGAGCGAAGATAGTTATTATCTCTGGATTATCAACTGTTTCATAATCATGTCTCCCGGTCACTGAGCCACCTCTTCCGGCCCCTGAACCACATCTACCGGCCCCTGAGGTTGCTGAGCTTGTCGAAGCAGTCGAAGGGCGGCAGCGGGCGGCACGCCCCTCGCTAGACGTCGCCCGGACTACTCGCATCGGCCATGCTCGGCCGCTCGCTAACTCGGGCCTGTCGGCCCTCAGACACACGCTCGCCTTTGGCCGGCCTGGCTCTCGCTCGCAACGTCCGTTCTCCTAAGTCCGCTCGGGGCGTCCGCCCGTCTGCTTACGAGTGCCCGTTTTTAGCAACCAATTCACACAGAATGAGTTACATTAATGTACATGGCTAAATTCATCATGCACCCTTAAGCAATCGCTTAACTATTAGTTACTTGCAGAAAACGCCCTCCCGATTCCTGCGGTTGCTGAGCCTGTCGAAGCAGCCGAAAGGCGGTCCCTGAGCCCCCTCTTCCGGTCCCTGAGCCTTTCGAAGAGGCGCTCTTGAGTTCCAGCGGGCAAGGTCGAATTAAAGTGTCTTGACCTTGTCTGGCCAATAGGCCCTACACGTTCTTCTATGGCATTATTGTCGGGCAAGGTACCCTTATCATAATTCGACCTTGCCAGATTTGCGTCGCTACCGGCAAGGGAGTCGCGGCTGGCGGCACGCCCCTCGCTAGACATCGCCCGGACTACTCGCATCGGCCATGCTCGGCCCCCTCGCTAGACGTCTCACTAAAACCTCTATCCAGTGACCTGCCAGCCTTTATTGCTGTAAGGTCTTGACTGTCAGAGACTTTAATAGTTGCTCTATGGAAGGCTCCCTTGACTATTGTGGGGCCTTCCATAGGGTGGTCTTGTAACTATCAGACAATCAGTATTATACAAATTATGCTTCTGCCAGGTCTTGTATCGTCCTGTAACATTTGACCGCTAAAGGCTATTCCACTGCCACAATCGCCAGCATCGCGATCCCGCCAAAGTGGCGGATGTTGTCATGGACTTCACGGACAACAAGCCGGAGCGTCTCGCAGTCAGGCTCCTCATGCCAGACCAGGTTCTCATGTTCCTTAAAGTCTTTGACTTCACGGACGCTCTTGCCTAACTTGCTGGCCAGCAAGGAGAAACCAGCCTCATGGAGATATTGGCGATCTCCGGTGTCGATTATATGGCGGATTCCTTCTTTCCCGAGTTCCCGTTCCCAATCGAACACCACCTCATGCCTAGTGATCGGCTTGAAGTCGGCTCGTCCGTCTGAGAAGCTGATTCCACGGATATTGTTCTCCGACTTTATTTGTCCCCATGTCTTGAAATACATGTTGCTGTAGCCCTTGTCAGGGGGGATGATTGTGTCATCGGGAATCCATATCGAGTCGCCAGGCTCTCCCGTCCAGAGTCCTCCAGATGTTGGAATATTCTTCCGGCCTTTATCGCTGAACAGCTGTGCCCAAAGAGCGTCCAGCATCCGCTGGTCGCTCTCCGGCAGCTCATCAAAACGCCTCTGTTTCAGCCCCTCATCCCTAATCCCATCCAGCTCCCGCTGAAGCGCCGCCAAGCGCTTCGCTTGGGAGGAAAGGTGTTCAAATGAAACTGAACAATTGCTCAAAATCGCCATATCCAATGACAGTCTTGATTAGAAAATCGCAGGAATGCTTATCGTTAGAAAAAAGATGGCTAAACCGATAAGGATAATTCTTGCAATAAAACCTATTATCATCGGAAGTGGGATTCCAAAAGGTCGGCAGATAATGTAGGTTAGGCCAGATGCTGAAGAACCAGCATACAAGAGACCTATGATAAATTCAATGATAATAATTATTCCCAGTATGAATAGTATAACCATAATAATAATTCTCCTCTAATTTCCTCTAGATCTTCTTCATCAAACATCATTTCGAGATCCTCGTCTGGATCATACTCTCCAGTCTTGTAGTCGTAATCTTCATCATAATTTCCCTTAGCAGAGCTTATTTATTATTTTTTTTCTTCTTTATTGATTTTATTGCTTTTGCTGTACCATATGCTATTCCTCCTAGGGCGACTGGCCCGGCAATTAGAACGCCTAATCCCGCTGCCATGCCGCCTCCAACAACTCCACCTATTGCACCTAAAGCATAAGTGATGGCGGAAGCGGATGCGCTTGCACCCGTCAATGCTACCATTGTTCCTCCTCCAGCGGCTGCTGCAGCCCCTGTGGTTCCTAAACCAATAGCAGCGCTATGGTCTTTGGATTGTTTTTTCTCGTCAGACATATTGTAAAAAATTATAAGGTTTGATAACTAGATGACTTTATCTTTATTTGAATAGGGACCAATCTCAATCTCTGAACATTCTTATCTAATCTTAACATTTACTTAGGATTATAATCCTTATAGTTCGGTTGAATAACGACTTCTGGTTCACCTTTCTCATTAACTTTGAATTCGACTTTGGAGTCTTTGTGTATGCCGTAGAGTGCCACGGCGGTTCCGCAGAGAAGGGCCAACTCCGTAGCGGATATTGTGATGGAACCAATTGTTAAGCCCATCCCGACAGCAACGCCTGCTGTGGAGGCTCCGAGAGTGAAAGGAATAGCGGCCAGTGAGGCCAATGCAACTGCTATTCCAGCAGCCTTTGCTTTTTTCTTCCGTTTGGATTTATTGAACATATCTTCGGCCATCTGTCCAACTACTACGATTCTTTTCTCCTTTGCTTCGAAGGCGGCTTTAAGTTCTGCTTCAGTTTTTACGGTACGCATGACTTTATTTTGTTTTGAGTTTCTTCCCGAATATGTAAACTGCCAGCGGAACGCTGGGACTGAGGCGGCCGCAGTTGGGGCAGGGCATTGAGGGGTAGCTCCAAGGTCCGAGAGGTGCCGGATCAACAAATAAACTCGCTTTGAAAACCCCTTTACAGTTTGGACATTTGTAGTATGCCATATTCTTATGAATTCATCTCTATCTGTATTTGCAAATATTTCAATTTATTCATCCCCAATCAAGGTCATAATTGGGTCATTTGCCGGGTGGGGGTAAACATGCTGGGTGGGACCTGCCAGCAGGGGTTTTGTAAAGGGTTGAATATCAAACGCTTCGAGAAGGGAGGGTGGCAGGTCAGGCGTAATCTTATGGGGCCTGCCACCAGCTTCTAGGGAAGTCATTCATATTCAGACAGATACAAAAGCACCGGTGGCAGGCCTCGACAAATCGTCCTGAAATCAATTAACCAGCCGCGCTTATTGCTTAAAACCCTGAAATACGCTATCTTAGCGGCATGAGAAAGTATTTGTTAATCGCTATCGCCCTTCTGGCGGTCCTGTCTTGCGGGCAGGAGAATAGGGATGCGGCCACGGCCGTTTCTTTCGATGATGTGTTGGCGACTCGCCGAAGCATCCGGGATTTCGATTCCTCCAAAGAAGTCACTGAAGCCCAGGTCCGGGAAATCCTCACGGCCGCCCAGGACGCTCCGTCATGGACCAATTCCCAGCCAAGCCGTTACTATGTAGCTATCAGCCCCGATAAGGCTGATGCTGTAAGGGAACTCATCGGTGAGCGCAATAAGCAGAGCACGGCAGGAGCTCCTGTATTTATCGTATCTACTTATGCTAGAGGTCTTTCCGGGTTTTCCCGTGGGGAGAAGTTCAATGAGATAGGCGACGGCTGGGGCGCTTATGACAACGGCTTGAGCAACTCTTACCTGGTTATGAAGGCTCGTGCCATGGGGCTTGACACCCTGATCATGGGCATGCGAGATTCGGATGCCCTGCGTGTTCTTTTAGGAATACCTGAAAATGAGACGGTTATGGCGGTAATAGCCCTCGGCCATCGTGCCAGCGACCCTGTCAAACCCACCCGCAAGCCCCTCGACGAGATCGCCAAGTTTTTCTAAGACCTTTCGCTCGAACTCTGCCTTTAATACATCCAGGGTCGAATGGCAGGCCTTCCAGACTTATTGTCGGAAATAATTGTCTTTCAGCCCATTGCGGGTGAAACTCTGGAAGGCCCCATATGAAAATGGTAGGCCTTCCAGAAGTTTTCTCTTTAATTGATAGATATTCAAGTCCTTATCAAAACCTGCTCTGGAAGGCCCGTCAAATCCTCTATTGAATCGATGGTTTTTTGTGGACAAAGCTCTATCTTTATGGGAAGAAACTCTAAACACTATGAAACGCTCTGATTTTATCGACCCGTTCAACGGGCTACGTGGTTGCTACCACTTTTCATCTTCCCATCAGGAGACTCGCCGGTTATTCCGCTCGAAGAAGGACTTTATCATAGGGATTAACACGCTGGCTCTTCTTCTGCCTGGTTCAGGAGTGAAAATCATCGCTTACTGCCTGATGGACAATCACATCCACATACTTCTTTCTGGGCGTCTTGACGATTGTCTTGACTATTATGACCGTGTGATACATAGGCTTGCGCAAATGCTTGGGGCCGCGCATGGTTTCTCCGGAGTCCTTGGGAGGAAAGATCTTGACATTGTCGCTGTTATGTCTGACACTCAAATGAAGAGAGAGATTTGCTACATTCATCGTAACCCATATAAAGCCCGGATCGCTTCACCGGATGCCTACCCTTGGAGCTCGGCAGATGTGTATTTCAAAACCTCGCTGCCTTCAGGCGCACAGGTTAGGGACTTGAGCTTGGAGAGAAGAAGGGAAATGTTCCAAACTAAAATGCTGATTCCGGACACTTATGAGTACTATGACGGAAGAATACTGAATACAAGTTTTGTGTCTTTTTCGGAGGCATCTGCCAGATTCATGAGCAGTGTTGAGTATTTCGACCTATTGAGAAAATACTCTTTGGAAGCTGAAGTTGAGGAGCAGCATGGAATACACGAATCGGTGACCTTCTCCGATGCTGAGCTTCAAGAGAGAATCAAGGATGTATGTGTCAATGAGTTCCATAGGAAGTCAATCTTGAGTTTGGATCGAAAAGAGTTGCTTCGCCTTGCCCGAATTGTCTCCTTTCGTTTCGGGGCAGGTCAGGCTCAACTGGCCAGGCTGTTGGGTGTCGAAAAAGAAATGTTGGAGAGAATACTATAGGGCTGCTTCCAGGTTTCATTCAGCAAGTCTTTGAAACACAGTAGTTTCTGTGATTATCGCTGGAAGGCCCCCATAAATAAAGGTAGACCTTCCGGATGTTGTTTTACAACTTGTTGATTATTAGTGATATATGAAAAGCCAGCTGGAAGGGGCCTTTGAGTGGGGCGGGCTAGTCGCAAACACGGAGGAATACGGCGGTGGCATAATGCGGGAAGGATTTCGAAATTGTGGGTCATAACTGGGTCATTTGACTGTGCGGGAGTGGCTGGGGACGCATATTCGGATAAATATTCCTAATTTTGTGGAGAATGACCTTTTTATGATCGTTTCGGATAGGGTAATATGGTTCTGGTGGCCTCTGTCGTTGTTTCTGGCCATCGCATTGCTGGGCTCGGTGGTTGTGGCTTGCACTCGTGACTTGCCGGATCCCGGGCAACTTGTGGCTGTTGCCAACGGGGGAGAAGAGCCCGAACAACCAGAGCAACCCGAACAACCTGAACAGCCCGAACAGCCCGAGCAGCCCGAGCAGCCCGAACAGCCAGAGCAACCCGAACAACCCGAACAACCTGAACAGCCCGAACAACCAGAGCAACCAGAGCAACCAGAGCAACCAGAACAACCAGAGCAACCCGAACAGCCCGAACAGCCAGAGCAACCTGAACAGCCTCAGCAACCCGAAGACCCTCAACAGCCTGAAGACCCTCAGCAGCCGCCCCAGCCTGAAGTGAGCGTCACGGATACTACCTTTTTGGCTTGGCTGCTTTGGAACTATGATTCAAACAAAGATGGCAGCCTTGGCGGAAGTGAGGCCGAAGCTATAACCAAGATTGAATTATCAACGGATAATATCTCCACACTTGAAGGAATCCAAGGTTTCCCGAATCTGAATTATCTCCACGCCCAAGGGACAAGGAAGGATGAGCAGAATTATGGCAAGCTTACTCAGGTCGATTTGACGGGCAACCCGAAACTCCAGCATATTCACCTGATCCATAACCACATTTCGAAACTGAACCTGGGTGAGCAACCCGACTTGGACTACTTGGGTCTGGACTACAATGAGGTGACTGAGATTGACGTCAGGTCATTCACCAGACTGACTCTGCTCCAGGTCTCCTACAATAAGTTGAAGACGATTGATGTCAGCGGCCTTGACATTCTTGATGAGTTCCACTGTGCGGACAACCCTCTCGAGACCATTACCCTTTCTAATCCCAAACTCGTGTCTTTCCGCTGCGCAGGCACCCTCATCAAAGAGCTAGACCTTTCCAAGTGTCCTAAAATCAACAATTTGGATTGCTCGAATTGTCCTAATCTCACAACGATCAAGATCGCCAAAGGCCAGGTGATCGGGAATATTACCAAAGACGATAAAGCAAAATTTGAATACTATGAATGAGAACACTCCGGAAATAGAATTCCTTCTCAAGTCGGTTGCCGAGAAGTTCGGAGGCTCCGTCGCTTCGACTAAGGATTTCGAGTCGCTATCCTCGAAGATAGAGGAAGAGACCGGCCAGATAGTCTCAACCTCCACACTAAAGAGGCTTTATGGATATATGTCTTTGAAACCGAAACCCCGGATCACAACCCTTGACATTTTGTCCAATTATGTCGGCAGGGAAGGTTTCAGGAACCTATGCGTCGAGCTTCAGGACAGTTCGGCATTCCTGAGTGTCGAGACGGTGGAGAGTGAGTCTTTGAAACCAGGTCAAGAGTTGATTGTCAGCTGGTTACCAGACAGGGAGGTGCATTTGAGGCACATTTCCGTGCAGGAGTTCGAGGTGCTTGATTCTGGAACGTCGAAGCTTCGTTCCGGGGACAAGTTCTCGGTCAAAGAGTTTATGAAAGGACAGCCTCTGTATATTTCCGGAATAATCCGGGATGGGAAGACCCTGCCCGAATATGTGGCGGGAAGAAAGGCTGGAATCAAAGATATTAAAGTCTATTGAGAACCGGCATCGTCAATCATCTCCGTAGCTTGGCGGAACAGTTCGTCGATGGCGTTGGCATCGACGAAGTCGAGGGTATCCACTTCTTCGACATCCGTTTGGGCAGGTTGATCAGTGGAATCGAACCATCGGCTCCAGGACCTGACGCACAAGAAAGCTATCGCGGCCATAACAGCCATCGAAGCTATCATAATAGGCCATCTACGATGCTGCCGGCAGAGGGCGGACTTCACTTCCGCCACATCCTGGAACCTATCAGCGGGATTGTCCCGCAAGCAACGGCTGATAATCCGTTTCTCATCTGGAAGCAGCAAAGCGATCACCTTTCCAAGCGACCAAATGTCAGTCCGGTTGTCGACCGGACCACCCGAAATGAGTTCTGGAGCGGCGAAACTAGCGGTCCCGGCTGGCCCTTTGAGAATAGACCAGGAGTCAGCGTCGGAAAACCCGAAGTCAATGAGTTTGAGATAGTTCCCGTTGTGGGTTATGAGTATGTTGGATGGTTTGATGTCCCTGTGGATGATTTGTTTGGAATGGAGATAGCCCAGGGCGTCACAGAGTTGGGTGACAATCTTCCTGCCAGTGATCTTGTCGGGCAGACCTTTGGAAAGAAAATCGTTGAGGGTGATTCCGTCAATCCATTCCATCTCGATGCAGTTGCCGAGTCCGGGAATATCTTTAAAGTCATAGACTTCCCGGATCGCGGTGTGGGAGAGACTATAGCCGATCTCGTATTCTTTCCTGAGGAGGGATTCGTAACGAGTCTGTCCTCTGAAGGCTGGCTTCAGGGCTTTGAGGGCCCGGAACCGTCCGTCTTTGTCGATGAGCCAGATTTCGCTCCAGCCTGCGGCGGAGGAGTGGACGAGGCTGGGAGATGGCCGATCAGGTCGGCCATGACTGGAAGGGTCTGGTCGGCCATGACTGGAAGGGTCAGGCAGGCTATGACTGTCTGTGGAGGTATCCGGAAAGAAAGTGGAATCTTCTGGCATAAGTTCAAAGATAGTGTTTTTTGCTGATTATCCGGTAATATGAGGGGGTTCATGTTCACTTTGATCTTGGTTTTCTGCCTGTTTGCAAGCTCCGGCGTGGCATCGGCGCAGAATGACTGGGACTCTGTGCTTGACCGTTATGAGAGCATTACCGCCCAGTGTAAAGCGTTGAGGGACAAGGTTGCGTCCGGGGAGCCTGTGTCACAGAAATCAGTGACTTCCCTGTTCGGCGAGCTGGGTCGTTTGAGGAATATGCTTCAGCAATCTTCCGGGAAGATGACCAAGGCTCAGAGGGATCGGTTCGAGCGGATCCGGCGTTCTTATGATGGTTCGGTTCCGGCTGGTGAGCCTTTGCGACCGGTTGGTGAGCCTGTCGAACCACCGGCCCTTCGACAAGCTCAGGGACCGGGGAATCCGGCTGGTGAGCCTTTACGACCGGTTGGTGAGCCTGTCGAACCACCGGCCACCACTGACGGACCGGTCTTGCGTCTGGCTCGGGTCAAGATCGATCCGTTACCTAAGGTCCTCCCTTTGGTGACGCTCGCCCCTGCGACAATGCTCAGTCCCTTCGATAATGCTCTGGGACCAAGACCGGCTGGTGAGCTTGTCGAACCACCGGCCCTTCGACTGCTTCGACAGGCTCAGCAACCGCAGGGACCGGAACGGATTGAAGCTCGGGGACCGGGACGAAAATCTTGGGACATCATCGCTCTGGCCACATTCGGGGACGCCATAAACTACGGCATCCACGCTTCTTATGTTCCGGGGCGTTGGGGCGGTTATTTTTCGCTCAGAACCAATTTGAAATCACAGCTTTACGCTTTCGAAATCCTTTCCGACGGGACGACCGGCGGGGAGGCTCGTTTCGAGGCGAAGGGCGGCCAGCGTCTAGGTGAGTATTCGGCCTCGGCAGGTGTTGTCCGGACTGTCACTCCTTGGATGGATCTTTACGCCGGAGCCGGTTATGGCAGCTCGACTCTTTGCTGGAACGATATTCATGGAGCCTGGGCAAAAGTTCGGGATTATTCCGCAGCTGGGTTGCTTCTTGACGGCGGGGCGGTCTTCCATGTCGGGAAGTTCAGCCTCCTGGGAGGGGTCTCTTATCTCACCGCCCGGCCTGAAGCCGGCCCTTTCCGGCCCGTTTTCACTGTCGGTGCCGGCTTCGCGTTCTGACAATGTTTTTCGTGTTCAAGGTAGGATTTTACGTGCCAGACCTTGTACACAATAAGCTGTCAGGCTTTGTTTTCTGTGCAAGGTCCCCAGCTTATTTTCCCACCTTGTACAAAAATACGGGAAAAGATGTATATTTGTTTTTTGGCCGAGAAGGGGCCGCAAACTATTAACTGACAAAGCATATGCGAGAGATAAAGAAAGTCGCCGTTCTGACTTCCGGAGGAGACGCTCCTGGAATGAACGCTTGCATAAGGGCCGTCACTAGGGCGGCTATATTCAATAACATGAAGGTCATCGGGGTCTATCGTGGCTACGAGGGTCTGATCAATGAGGAGTTCAAGGAGTTCACCTCGTCCTCGGTGTCGAACACGATCCAGAGGGGCGGAACCATCCTGAAGACCGCCCGCAGTAAGGCGTTCCTGGAGCCTGAAGGAAGGAAAAGAGCCTATGAGAATATGGTCAAGAACGAGATCGACGCGTTGATCGTGATTGGTGGAAACGGCTCACTTACAGGAGCTCAGCAGTTCGCAAGGGAATATGACATCCCGATTATCGGATTGCCTGGCACGATAGATAACGACCTCTATGGCACTGACCACACGATCGGCTACGACACCGCTCTCAACACGATAGTCGAGTGCGTGGACAAGATCCGCGACACGGCCAATTCCCACGACAGGATATTCTTCGTCGAGGTTATGGGACGTGACGCCGGCGTCCTGGCCCAGAACAGCGCCATCGCTTCCGGTGCGGAGGCCGCTATCATTCCCGAGGACAAGGCCGATGTTGACCAGCTCGCCGAGTTCATCGGCAGGGGGATGCGCAAGAGTAAGAACAGCTCGATCGTGATTGTCTCTGAATCCAAGAAAGACGGCCATGGCGGAGCGATGTACTATGCTGACCGTGTCCGTAATGAATATCCCCAATTCAATGTCCAGGTCACCATCCTGGGTCACTTGCAGAGGGGAGGAACGCCGAGCGCTTACGACCGCATCCTGGCCTCCCGTCTGGGTTACGCCTCAATCGAGGCTCTGATGGAGGGGCAGCGCAACATCATGGTCGGAATCTCCAACGACGAGATTGTCTATGTGCCCATCCAGAGGGCTGTCAAAATGGACAAGCCCATCAATAAGGAGTTGATTGACGTGCTGGCGGTCCTGTCGCTGTAGGGCATAATGAAGTCGTTCTCAATCATTTCCTTTTTTCTCTCCCTGCTGGCTTCACTATCGCTGGCGGCACAGGGTGACAGGTGCAACCTCCCATGGGCTGACATCTCAGGCCAGAAGCACAGGCAGGTCGTCGTGGCCGCAGGTTCTCCTGACCTTTACAACGGCCATCCGACCACCGTCCTGATGGACGACGGGAAGACGATGATCTGCACATGGTCGAATGGTCACGGTGGGAAGGCCGCTTTCTTAGGCTTCAGTTTTGACGGTGGTCTCACCTGGCACAACCAGCCGGCTCCAAAGGAATGGGAGGGCATGGTAAATTGTCCCAGCATCTACAAACTCACTGACAATAAAGGAGTTCAGAGACTGTTCGTGTTCGCCCAGGTTGAGACCGGGCAAGCCTACCGGGATATGGCTTATTCAGTCAGCGAGGACGGCGGAAAGACTTGGAGCGAGGTCAAGGTGCTCGACAAGCCATGCATAATGGCTTTCACCAGCATAATACGGCTCACCAACGGGGATTATCTCGGAATGTACCATCGGGGAAATTCGGATCGGGACAGGGCTCCGCTTAAAATCTGGCAGGCGGTTTCCCACGACGGAGGGTTGACTTGGGACGAGTCCACCCTTGCCGGTGAATATCCGGGACGCTCTCCCTGTGAGCCTTGTGTGTTCCGTTCTCCGGACGGGAAAACCCTTATCTGCATTGCTCGTGAGAACCAGCGGAAGGGCTGTTCCCTGTTCATGGGCTCGAAGGACGAGGGAGCGACATGGACGACTATGAGGGAAGCTCCATGGGGGCTCACAGGTGACAGGCACATGATCCGTTACCTTCCTGACGGAAGGCTCATTTCCGTTTTCAGGGATATGGCTCCTGCCAGCCCTACGAAGGGTCATTTCGTGGCTTGGGTGGGGACCTACAGAGATGCCACTGACGGCCTTTCCGGCCAGTACAGGGTCAAACTGCTCCATAGCTACGCCGGTCCTGACTGTGGCTATCCCGGCCTTGAGTTGCTTCCAGACGGGACGATAGTCGCCACAACTTACATAAAATACCATCCGGGAGAGGAGAAGCATTCGGTCGTCTCCGTTCGCTTCACGATAAAGGAACTTGATGATTTAGTAGAAATAACTGAATATGAGGAAGATCGTTATTTTAGCCGGGGCTCTTCTGACCCTTGCTGCCTGCGGCCCGAAAGAGCCTGTTGTGAACTACAAGCTTTGGCTTGATTGGCCGGAGCGCCAGCTTCCGGATTTCTCGACGCTCGGGGATCCGGACATCACCGGAGTGAAGAATAATTTCGACCTGGTGGACATCGATGAGACGCTGAACCATTACGCCCTGCTTCTCGAGACCACTCTCAAAGTCGATAAGGAGGAGGAATATACCTTCAAGGCTTCGACAGACGATGGTTCGAAGCTCTATGTGGACGGGGAACTCCTGTATGACAATGACGGGGCTCACGGTCCGATCACCAAGATTGTTTCCAAGACGCTTTCGAAAGGCAAGCACGACTTGAGGCTTGAATATTTCGACTGTGATAAGGGCCAGTCCATCAATTTCCTTTACAGCACTCCCACGATCTCCTGGAGAGAGATAAATGACAAGTTGCTGGCAGAAGAGGACAAGGCTACCGACAAGACCTTCTTTGTGAAACCGCAAATTGATGAGGCGCTCGCCAGGTTCAACGCATGGAAGGGGAGTGATGAGGTCATGGCCTTCCCGATAGTGACTGATGTCCACACGGCAGGACGCTTCTCTTACAAGCACATAGGTCACGCCGTTATCCTCGCCAATGCCTTCGGTTGCGACTTCATGGAGAACTTCGGAGACATCGGCCTTAACGCCTATCCTGCCACCGAGAACTCAGTCTATGCCAAGGAGATAGTCGATAATGTCAGGGCTCAGATGATGAAATACGATGGTGTCTGGCTATATACCCCGGGCAACCACGACTGGGACGCTGGCGAAGGGAAGTTTTTCACGGATGAGGACTTGTCGGGCTTTTTCCAGAAGCCTTGGCAGGAGAAAGCCGGGGATAATCTCCATCTTACTCCAGGCAAGACGTATGGCTGGTACGATGTCCCTGGGAAGGGAATCAGGGTGATATTCCTGAACAGCCAGGGGACCGGCACTCAGAACGGATCATATTACTTGTTCGACGAGCCTCAGATTGAGTGGCTCCAAGCCCTTCTGGACAGCACTCCAGCTGATATGCCGGTATTAGTGACGGCCCACTATATGCCCCATCCGCTTGGCCGCTGGACCAACTCCAACCCCGCCGAGGATGCGCTTAAGGGCAACGAGAGGGTGATGGACATTCTTTCAGCCTTTGCCGCCAAGGGTACTCTGATCGGTATGGTGACCGGCGATGCCCATGTCAACATGCACACGGAGGAGAATGGTGTCAACTATTTCATTTCCCAAGGCTATGGCTGGGTCGTTCCCGATCTGATGCTGCCTGGTACAACCCATGCTTTCTTCGATTACAAGGAGAACCTTTGCATTGACGTGTTCGCCGTGAAGCCGTCCGCGAGAGAGGTCCACACCTTCCGGGTCGGGGCCGGCGGCGAGGCGTTTGATTGTGTGTTTGGCTATTAAGAGTCGTATTACCGGAAAAAATCACTATTTTTGACAAAATTTGTTCGAATGTACAAGAGAGTACTGCTTAAATTGAGTGGAGAGATTCTGGGAGGCCCCGAAGGTAAGGGACTTGAGTCGGAATATCTCAGGAAATACGCTAAAGAGATAGCGGATGCCGCTAAAGCCGGCCTGCAGATAGGTGTGGTCAATGGTGGTGGTAACATATTCCGTGGCCTTCAGGGACTCGAGAAGGGTTTCGACCGTGTCGGGGGAGACCGGATGGGAATGCTTGCCACGGTAATCAACTCGTTGGCCCTCAGTCAGTTCATTGAAGAGGAGGGAGTCCATGCCGAGGTCTTTACAGCGACCCCTATGGAGCCTTTTGTCAGGTATTACAACCGTGACAACGCAGTGAAGGTTCTTGAGGAGGGTGGTGTGGCCTTTATCGCTGGCGGTACTGGCAATCCTTTCTTCACGACCGACTCCGGCGCGGCGCTTCGCGCTCTTGAGATCAGAGCTGATGTTATGCTGAAAGGCACGAAAGTTGACGGGGTTTACACCGCCGATCCGAAAAAGGACCCCTCAGCCGTTAAGTATGAGGACGTTACCTTTGAGGAAGCCATGGCAAAGCAGCTCCGGGTACTTGACCAGACAGCTTATGCCCTTTGCAATGACGGGAATATGCCGATAATAGTTTTCGACATTAATTCCCCCGGAGCTTTGAAGAGGCTCCTCGAAGGCAAGAAGGTCGGCACGTTGGTACATAAATAAAATTGATATAGCGATGTTAACTGAAAAAGCCAAAGAGATTTTGAAAGGTGTTGAGTCAAAGATGACTGACACCGTGGACTTCCTTGAGGAAGACCTCAAGACTTACAGGGTGGGGAAAGCCAATCCCTCCATTCTTAACAGCGTGTCCGTCAACTATTACGGCACTGACACTCCTGTCTCCCAGGTGGCTTCGATCAGCGTTCCTGACGCCCGTACCATCACTATCCAGCCTTGGGAGAAAAGCCTGATTCCCGCTATCGAGAAGGCCATTATGGCCGCCAATCTAGGCTTTACCCCCCAGAACAACGGTGAGATTATCCGTTGCCCCATCCCGCCCCTCACCGAGGAGCGCCGAAGGGACCTCATAAAGAAAGCCAAGGCTGCTGGTGAGAACGCCAAGGTGGCAGTGAGAAATGTACGTCGTGAGGGTGTCGAGGCCCTTAAGAAGGCGCAGAAGGCCGCTGAGATCTCAGAGGATGTCCAGAAAGAGGGCGAGGATGAGATCCAGAAAGTGACTGACGCGAAGGTCAAGGCCGTCGATGCTCTTGTCTCCGCCAAGGAGAAAGAGATTCTGACAGTGTGACAACGGTTGCGATCCAAGGTTACAGGGGCTGCTTCCATGAGCAAGCGGCCCGCGATTTCTATTCCGCAAGGGGAGAAGAAGTCGCCATTGAGGAATGTCCCACGTTCGAGAGCCTTTTCAAGGCTTTGGAGGAGGGCAGAGCCTCTTCCGTTGTCATGGCCATTGAGAACACCATCTCTGGTGGATTGCTGCCTAATTTCGAGCTCCTGAGGGCTAACCCATATAAGATCAAGGGAGAGGTATATATTCCTATCCATCAGAATCTTATGGCAATCCCGGGCCAGCGTTTGGAGGACATCAAGGAAGTCAGGACGCACTACATGGCTATAAACCAGACGCGGCGTTTCTTCGAGAAGAACTGCCCTTGGATCAAGATGGTGGAGTCGGAAGACACCGCCAAGAGCGCGATAGATATAGCCCGGGAAGGGACTCTAGGCGTAGGTGCCGTGGCTTCGGAACTGGCCGCCAAGGAAAACGGTCTTGAAATCCTTGCCCGAGGTATAGAGACTTATAAGCAGAATTTCACCCGTTTCCTAATCCTTGACGATCAAATCACCATCCCCCGTAGTATTACCGACAAGGCTTCGCTCTGCTTCACCCTTCCACATAAGCCCGGTTCTTTGGCGCAGGTGCTGACCATCCTCTCGTTCTACGACATGAATCTCACGAGGATCCAGTCCCTGCCGATTCCCGGCAAGGAATGGCAGTATTTCTTCTATGCGGACATCAAGTTTTCGTCCTATAGTCGTTACCGTCAGGCACTTAAGGCTGCTCGTCCACTGATGGCAGACCTCTACATCCTCGGCGAATACAGATCCTTCGTCGCTTAATGAATTTAACAAATAACGTCAAAATGTTCATCCAACCCGCTGAAAGGACCAAAGGTGTCCAGGAGTACTATTTTTCACGCAAACAGAAAGACCTCGACGCTGTCTCCGCCGAGAGAGCGTCTAAAGGCCTCGGCCCACTTATCAACCTTGGAATAGGAGCTCCTGACGGCTATCCTCCCCAGGCCGCTATCGATGCCCTGATTCGCACGGCCCAAGCTAAGGATAGCCATAAGTACCAGAACTATAAAGGCTTGCCTGCCCTGCGCCAAGCTTTCGCGGATTGGTATGCGAGGTACTACGGAGTGACCCTCAATCCAAATGGCGGGATTCAGCCTCTCGTGGGCTCGAAGGAGGGCATCCTTCTGATTTCCTTGGCTTTCGTCAATCCGGGGGAGAAGATTCTGGTCCCTGATCCCGGCTACCCGACATATTCCTCGTCCGCCCAACTGGCTGGAGCTGAGATTGTCACTTACGACCTTAAGGCCGAAAACGGCTGGTTCCCTGACTTCGACGCTCTTGAGAGCATGGATCTTCAGGGGGTGAAAATCATGTGGGTCAATTATCCGAATATGCCTACCGGGGCTTGTGCGACGCCAGAGCTTTATCAGCGCCTCGTGGATTTCGCCCTGAAGCATAAGATCCTGCTGGTCAATGATAATCCATATTCATTTATCTTGACGGAGAAGCCGATCTCGATACTGGCCGCTGAAGGCGCGTGGGAATGCTGCCTTGAGCTCAACTCCCTTAGCAAGGCTCATAACATGAGCGGCTGGAGACTTGGAATGGTGGCTGGTGATCCCGCGATGGTGAATGAGATTCTGAAGGTTAAGAGCCAGATGGACTCTGGCATGTTCAAGGCTATGCAGATCGCCGCGATAGGTGCTTTGTCCGAGGGACCTGAGTGGTTTGAGGCGCTTAATGCCGAGTACCGCCGCCGCCGTGTTGTCGCCGGGCGCATATTCGATGCTCTTGGCGTTGCCTACAACCCTGATTCCACCGGCCTTTTCCTCTGGGGGAAGGTTTCCCGGCCGGTGGTTCGACAAGCTCACCAGCCGGAAATGACAGTAGGCGAGCAACTTTCCGAGGCGATTCTTCATGGTACCGGCGTATTCATCACGCCAGGATTCGTGTTCGGCAAGAATGGATCGGACTATGTGCGCATCTCCCTTTGCGCTCCGGTTCCCACTTTGGAAGAAGGCTTGGGCAGAATCAAAGAGTTTTTGGGAAATTGCTGATAAAGAGATGGTTGTAGGAATCATAGGACTTGGCCTTATCGGGGGATCGATGGCAATCGACCTCAAGAGGAGAGGCTACGCTGAAAAGATTATCGGTGTGGAGTCGGAGCCTGTCAACGCCGAAGCCGCCCTGAAAATGGGTCTGGCTGACGAGATTGTCCCTTTCGAGGATTGCGTCAGGGCGAGTGACATCGTCGTGATCGCTGTTCCTGTCGGGACCGCCGTAAAGATGCTTCCGGAAGTGTTGGACATATTCTCGGAAGAAGGCAACGGCAGGAAGATAGTCATCGACACTTGCTCCACCAAGAGCCAGATAGTCAGGGTGGTTCATTACCATTCGATGCGTGGCCGTTTCGTCGCCACCCATCCTATGGCCGGCACTGAATATTCAGGTCCCTGGGCAGCCATGCCCAACCTCTTCGATGGCCGGGCCTGCATATTCGCTAATTCGGAAGAATCTGATCCTCAGGCGCTTAAGGCCGTTGAGGCCTTGTATGATGTGCTGAATATGAGGCCTATCTACATGAACGCCGACAACCACGATGTCCACACCGCCTATGTGTCGCACATCTCCCATGTCACTTCTTTCGCTTTAGCCTTGACTGTGCTTGACAAAGAACAGGACGAGAAGCATATTTTCGACCTTGCCTCGGGAGGCTTCTCTTCAACTGTTCGTCTGGCCAAAAGTTCCTCGGACATGTGGGTCCCTATCCTGACTCAGAACAGGGATAATGTATTGAGGGTCATCGACACTTACCTTGAGAAAATGAAAGAATTCCGGGACGCTATCGCTGATTATGATGAGAAAAAGATAGAGGAGCTCATCGCTCAGGCCAACCGGATTAAGAAGATTATCAGATAGTCGCTATGATAGAACGAACTTTAGACACTATACCGGTCTCCGAATGGGGATTTTTTGATGAGAGCATACCTCCAATTGTGGTAGCGGGTCCTTGCAGCGCTGAGTCGGAGCTGCAGATGATGATGACAGCCAAGGGCCTGCATGATTTCGGCATTCATGTTTTCAGGGCCGGAATATGGAAGCCCCGCACCCATCCCGGTTCCTTCGAAGGCGCTGGAACCCAGGGACTTAAATGGCTTCAGAAAGTCAAGAAGGAGTTTGGGATGAAGGTATGCACGGAGGTCGCGAGTGAGAGGCATGTCTATGAGTGCATGAAGTATGGCATCGACATGGTCTGGATCGGAGCGAGGACTACGGCAAATCCTTTCCTTGTCCAGGAAATAGCTGAAGCTCTGAGAGATATGGATATTCCTGTGCTTGTCAAGAACCCGGTCAATCCTGATTTGGACCTTTGGATCGGGGCCCTGGAAAGGTTTAACCGGTGCGGGATCAAGAAACTTGGCGTGATCCACCGTGGTTTTTCAACCACTCAGAAGATTCCATACCGGAATCTCCCTGGCTGGCAGATCGCCGTGGAGTTGCGCACCCGTTATCCGGACATTCCTTTCTTCGCCGACCCTAGTCACATGGGCGGTTCGAGGCAGTATCTTAAAGAATTGTCCCAGAGGGCGATGGACCTCGGATTGGACGGACTTATGGTAGAATCCCATTGCGACCCTTCCTGCGCTTTGAGCGATGCCGCTCAGCAGCTTGTCCCAGCCGATCTCAAGACGTTGCTTGAGAGCCTTGTGGTTCGCCAGAAGCAGACCAACGACAAGGAATATAACGAGAACATTGAGCAGCTTCGCGCCCGGATCGATGTGATCGACGAGAACCTTTTGATGTCATTGGCTTCCAGAATGGACGTGTCCCGTAAGATCGGTGAGTTCAAGAAGGCGCATAATATCGCTATCGTCCAGGCCGCCAGATGGGATGACATCCTTTCCGACATGATAGCCAAAGGCCGTGTCTATGGTCTTCCCGAGTCTTTCGTCACAGCCGTATTCAATGCTATTCACGACGCTTCAGTCGCCGAACAAAACCGCATCCTGGAAGGGTAGGAGGCTGTTTTAGAACATCTTCATCATTTCCTCCACGCAACGCCGCTTCTGCTCCAGCCCGGGGTGGACGTACAAGTTCATGGTCGTGGCGATGTCCGCATGACCGAGCAAGGCGCTCAGGGTCTTGAAGTCGCATTTGCTTTCTACGCACCGGGTAGCGAATGTGTGTCGTAAGCTATGGATCTTTCTCGGGGAAATCCCCAACTGGCCTGTGACATACTTGAAATGGTTCCTGAAAGTCTGAGGGTCGATCGGTTTTCGCTTACCTGAGAGTATGAATATCTCATCGGAGGGGCTGGTGTCTTTTTTCTTCAAGACTAATTCTTCAGATAGGATCTCGGTCAGAGGAACCTCCCTGCAGGACTCTTCTGTCTTTGGGACTCCGATGGTGAGCTCCGATTTCCTGGGCTTTCTGTCTGAGAGATACACCCTATGGAGGGTTCTCCGAACATGGATAACATTGTGCTGAAAATCAACATCTTCCCACTTGAGGGCACAAACTTCCCCGATTCTCAGGCCGCAACAAAGGCATATCAATAAACCAATGTCACGAAGCGTCCTATGCTCTTTTAGGAAGCCGATCAGGCGTCTTTCATCCTCGACGGGAAGCACTTGCGGATTTGGCTTCTTCCGTTTTTTTGGAAGGGTGATGTCATAGACCGGCAGC
>OMQO01000142.1 GCA_900313275.1 uncultured Bacteroidales bacterium | reverse complement strand
TCCTCAACGACAAGACTTGCGCCGACCGGGTCTAGAAGCTTGAATATTCCGGCCAACAGAAAAACAAGGCCGATAATGAAGGCGCAGAGCCTGCGCAACCTATAGTGGAATACTTTCTTGTTCATTGGGCAGTTAAGAGAGAGTCCGTCAAATTCTTGATTTTAACGAATATTTCATCGGGAGGGAGCATCTTCCCGTCGGCGTCCTTGCAGTCCACAGGGATGAAGCCCGGGTCAAGGGATGCTTGCCGGAGATAGATGTCCTTCACCTTTTTCTGGAATTCGATGCTTGCTTCATGGATGTCCCTGGCTCCGCGAAGGTAGGCCCTGTCGGATCCTTCCCGGTTTTTCTCAAGGCTGTTCTCCACGAAATCGATAGGAACATCAAGGAATATGTTAAGGTCGGGTCTCGGGAGGTCGAAAGCACCGAACTCAGTGTTGAGGATCCACTCCCTGAGCCTTTCACCTTCTTCAGGATCAGAGAGTTTGGCGCATTGGTAGGCTACGTTGGAATACACATACCTGTCCAGCAGCACGGTGCCGCCTCTTGACAACACGTCTTTCATGTCCCGCGACGCTCCATGCCTGTCTTCAGCGAACAAGAGGGCCACCAGCTGCGGGTGGACAGTCTCGTTGGATCCGAAGTCTCCCCGTAGGAAGCGGCTGATAAGGTCTCCATATACGGGGGCGTTGTAGCGGGGGAAGTGTATGTATTCCATCGGCTTGGGGCCAACCTGCTCGAGGTAGGCCTTTAACTTCTTGACCTGCGTGGACTTACCCGCACCGTCCAATCCTTCAAGTACTATTAGCATCTGCTTGCGAAATAATATCTACAAAGATATTCATTTTTTGGCTATTTTCGCGCATCATGATAGATCCGCGATCCAGAAATATTGAGATAATGGGGATAGTGAACCTCACTGACGACTCCTTTTATGAAGGAAGCCGTGTACTTAGGGCAGGTGGGGTCTTCGACGGAGAGTTGTTCTTGTCGAGAGTCGATGAAATGGTCGCGCAAGGTGCTGATATCCTTGATCTTGGCGCCTGTTCGACACGTCCTGGCTCGGCCTCTGTCTCTGAAGAAATCGAGTGGGGGAGGCTTGAACCCGCCCTGAGGTTGCTTGCTTCGGACCGTCCAGGGTTGAGGTTGTCCATCGACACTTTTCGCCCGGGAATAGTATCCCGTTCTTTCGATTTGATCGGATCTTTCATTGTCAATGATGTGAGCGGTGGCTCTGAGGCCATGTGGACTCTTGTGGGTGAATTGGCGGTTCCTTATGTCGCCATGCACACTCGCGGTACGCCTCTTGAGATGGGTGATTTGACCGATTATGAGGACATCGTCTCAGAACTGGTCTCATTTTTCCGGAATATTATTGAGCTGGCCGATGCTCATGGGGTTGAGGATTGGATCTTGGATCCGGGTTTCGGATTTGCCAAGACTGTTGAACAGAACTGGTTGCTACTGAGTGAATTGGGTGTATTCAAACAGTTTGGCCGACCAATTCTGGCCGGCCTATCCCGCAAAAGTTTTTTGTACAAGCCTCTTGGCATTACCCCGGCAGAGGCTCTTCCGGCCACTTGCGCCGCAAACCTTCTGGCCCTTCAAGGAGGGGCGTCGATTCTCCGCGTCCACGACATCGCCCCCGCCCGACAAGTGATCGAAGTCTATTCTCGCTTTTAGGGGGTTAGGGGGAGGTACCTTCTACCCCCGAACCGCCGCTTCGCGGCCCCACCGCTCGCTTCGCTCCGGTCCCCCCTCTTACAGTGCCGAGGGTGGCATGGGTTCTGGGGCAGAAGTACCTCCCCCTAACCGACCGAATGCCGTCTAGTCGAGAGTCTGCTTGATTTCGGTGATGACGAAGGCCTCGATCATGTCGCCGACCTTGATGTCGTTGAACTTCTCGATTCCGATACCGCACTCCATTCCGGCGGACACATCCTTCGCGTCGTCCTTGTTTCTCTTCAGAGACGAAATCTCGCCAGTGTAAACCACGATGCCATCGCGGATCAAGCGGCATTGCGCTGTCTTTGAGATCTTTCCATCCCTGACAAGGCAACCGGCGATCGTACCGACCTTTGAGATTTTGAAAGTCTGCTTGACTTCGGCGGTACCTGTGACCTCCTCTTTCTTGATCGGCTCGAGCAAGCCCTCGATACCATCCTTCACATCGTTGATGGCATCGTAGATGACTGAATACAGACGGATCTCGATACCCTGGTCGTCAGCCACCTTCCTGGCATCCGTCGAAGGACGGACCTGGAAGCCGATGATGACCGCATCAGAAGCCTCGGCCAGAATCACATCGGACTCGGAGATGGCTCCAACGGCTTTGTGGATCACATTGACCCTGACCTGTTCCGTGGAGAGCTTGATGAGGGAATCGGAAAGAGCCTCGACAGAACCATCCACATCACCCTTGACGATGACATTGAGTTCCTTGAAGTTACCGATGGCGATACGTCTTCCGATCTCCTCCAAGGTCATGTGCTTCTGGGTCTTGATGCCCTGGATGCGGATCAGCTGCTCGCGCTTGTTGGCGATAGCCTTGGCTTCCTTCTCATCTGGCATCACGTTGAACTTGTCACCAGCGCTCGGAGCACCGTTCAGACCCAGGATGCTGACAGGAGTGGAAGGACCAGCCTCTTTGACTTTCTGGCCACGCTCATTGAACATAGCCTTGATACGACCATAGTAGCATCCGCTCAGGACCATGTCTCCAGTCTTCAGGGTGCCGTTCTGGACGAGGACGGTCGCGAGGTAGCCACGGCCCTTGTCAAGAGAGGACTCGATGACCGCTCCGACACCATTCTTCTTAGGGTTGGCTTTGAGGTCAAGCAAGTCGGTCTCGAGAAGCACTTTCTCGAGAAGCTTATCGACATTCAAGCCTTTCTTCGCTGAAATCTCCTGGCTCTGGTACTTTCCTCCCCATGCCTCGGTGAGAATATTCATCTGTGAGAGTTGCTGGTAAATCTTCTCCGGCATAGCTCCCGGCTTGTCTATCTTGTTGATAGCGAACACCATAGGTACACCTGCCGCTTGGGCGTGGTTAATGGCCTCAACGGTCTGGGGCATCACCGCGTCGTCGGCAGCGATGATGATGATGGCAAGGTCGGTCAACTGGGCACCTCTGGCTCGCATGGCGGTAAACGCCTCATGTCCAGGGGTGTCGAGGAAGGTGATCCTCCTGCCGTCAGGAAGCTTCACATTGTAAGCGCCGATGTGCTGGGTGATACCTCCAGCCTCGCCAGCGATGACGTTGGACTTGCGGATGTAGTCGAGCAGGGAAGTCTTTCCGTGGTCGACATGACCCATCACCGTGATCACAGGAGGCCTGGAGACGAGGTCTTCCTCATTCTCCTCGACGTTATCATTACCCTCAATTTCCTCAGTAAGCTCGGCGGTCACGAACTCGACCTTGTAGCCGAACTGCTCAGCCACGAGCACGAGGGCCTCGGCATCGAGCCTCTGGTTGATGGAGACCATCAATCCAAGCTCCATGCAAGCCTTGATCACCTCGTTGACAGGGGTGTTCCCCATAAGGGTGGCGAGGTCGTTCACGGTCACGAACTCAGTGACTTTCAAGACCTTCTTGTCAGCCATGACCTGCGCCATCTCTTCTTGGCTCCTGGCAGCGGCCTGCTCTCTCTTCTCCTTACGGTACTTGGCTCCGAAGTTGTTCTTCTTGCCCTCGTTCATGCGGGCGTAGGTCTCCTTGACTTGCTTCTGGATCTCCTTCTGCATGGCCTCCTGCTCCTCCTCGGACATCGCCGGTTTGAAGCGGTCAGCGCCACGGCCGCGTTTGCGACCACCCTTGCTCTGATCCTGAGCCGCCTTGTTGTCTTTCCTTTCCTTGCGGGAATTGTTGTCGGCCTGCTTGCCTTCCTTAGCCACATCCACCTTCTGGCTTCCCTTGGCTATTCTCTCCCTCTTCTTGCCGCTCTTCTTCTCAAACTGGGACATGTCAATCTTTCCCAGCACCTTGAACCCAGGAGTCTCTTCTTTTCTACTTTCCTTTTCGGTCTTGGTCTCCTCTACCTTGACAGGCTCTTTCTCCGCAGGGGTTGGGGCGGGAACGGGCTTCGGGGCAGGTTTAGGGGCATCAGGCTTCGGGGTCTCGGGTTTAGGCTCCGGTGCGGCAACCGGCTCGGGTTTGGGTTCCGGAACCGGTTCGGGCTTGGGCTCGGGGGCCGGTGCCGGTGCAGGCTTGGGCTCGGGGGCCGGTTGCGGCTTAGGCTCAGGTGCGGGTGCCGGTTTCGGCTCCGGTTCGGGTTTCGGCTCCGGAGCTGGCTCCGGTTTCGGCTCGGGAGCGGGGGCCGGCTCAGGTTTTGGAGCTGGCTTAGGCTCAGCCTTTATCTCCTTGGGAGTGAATACGTTACTCTTAATTACGGTCTCCCTCACAGGCTCCTCGAACTCCTCTTCCTTGGCCGCTTCCTGCTGCTTTTTCGAGGTCCGTTCAAGAATCTCAGTCAGTTTGATGTCAACTTTCTCGGAGGCCTTCTTCAGCTCAAGGTCCTTCCCGAATTGCTTCTCGATGGCAGGAAGATGCTCATCCGAAATCTTGGCGTTCGGATTGGCCTCAACCTCCACACCTTGGGTTTTCAGGAAATCCACAAGATTCTGAAGCCCGATGTTGAATGTTTTTATAAGTTTGTTCAGTCTGATATCACCCATATTCAACCCCTTTAAATTAAACTCTTTACTACTTGAAGAATTAGTCCTCGAACTCAGCCTTCAAAATATTGAACACCTCAGCGACGGTCTCATCCTCGAGATCCGCCCTCTTTGCGATGTCTTCGGGTGTGAATGCCAGCACACTCTTGGCTGTGTCACAACCGATAGACTTGAGACGATCAATCACCCAAGGATCGATCTCATTGTCGAAATCGTCGAGAAGGACGTCCTCTTCCTCAGGAATCTCACCCTTAGGGAGTTCCCTCCAGACCTCGATCTCACGACCGACAAGCATTCCTGCCAATTTGATGTTGCAACCTCCGCGGCCGATTCCTTTCTTGACCTCGTCGGGTTGCATGTAAACCTTGATCTTGTCAGCGGGGGACTCACCGAGGTCGATGGAAGATACCCTGGCGGGATTCAACGCCCTCTGGATCAAGAGCTGAGTGTTGGATGTCCACTGGAGGACATCGATGTTCTCATTGCGAAGCTCCCTGACGATGCCGATGATCCTGGAACCCTTCACGCCGATGCAGGCTCCGATAGGATCGATCCTCTCATCGTAAGACTCGACAGCCACCTTGGCTCTCTCACCAGGGACACGCACGACCTTCTTGATGGTGATGAGGCCATCGAAGATCTCCGGCACCTCAAGCTCGAACAGCTTCTCAAGGAACTCGTTGGAAGTCCTGGAGAGGGTGATGTAAGGAGTGGTGTTGTTCTTCATCTCGACGCTCTTGATGATGGCGCGGATGGTGTCTCCCTTCTTGAACCTCTCACCCGGAATCTGCTCAGCCTTAGGAAGATGGAGCTCGTTGCTGTCCTCGTCGAGGATGATCACTTCCTTTGACCATGTCTGATAGATCTCTCCAGTGAATATCTCGCCGACCTTGTCGGAATACTCCTTGAAAATATTCGCCTTGTCGATGTCCATAATCCTTCCCTGAAGGTTCTGCCTGATGTTCAGGATGCCCCTCCTGCCGAAAGAGGCGAGGGAAAGCTTCTTGGTATAGACATCTCCGATCTCGTAGTCGTCATCCCCGG
>OMQO01000304.1 GCA_900313275.1 uncultured Bacteroidales bacterium | reverse complement strand
ATCTCCACTGTAGTGAACCTTCTGATGGGGGTTCTGGGGCTGGCTCAGGGTTGGTGGGGCTTCTCTTCGGCGATCCTGTTCTTCGTTTTCGCCCTTGTTTGGGGGATTAACGGATATTGCCAGTCAATGGGTGCTCCTCCAGGGGTGATCAGCCTTTCAAGATGGTTCCCTCTCAATCGCAGGGGGACATTCTACAGCATCCTCAGTGCCACTCCCTATCTCGGGAAGTCGCTCTCTGTCTTCGCTTTAGGTCTTGTTGTCGGCTGGATAGGATGGGAGTGGGGTTTCATATTCTCAGCAATCGCCGGAGTCTTAGGGTCGGCCATTATCTTGATTTTCGTTTCCGACACTCCTGAAAGCAAAGGCCTTCCCTCTGTCCAGGAACTCACCGGGGAAGAAATCCTGAAGACCGACACCATGCCAACAAAGGAGCTCCAGAAGATGGTTGTCCGACATCCGGGAATATGGATTATCGCCCTGTCGAGCGCTTTCGTGTACATCACCCAACATGCTGTCAGCGAGTGGGGAGTGCTGTTCCTCCAGAAAGGGAAAGGCTTCTCGCTGGCCTCGGCGACCCAGATCATAGCTTTCTCCGAGGCTTTCGGAATAGCCGGAACCGTTCTGGCCGGATGGCTATCCGACCGCCTGTGCAAGGGCAACCGTTTTATCCCGGTACTGATTTCCGGGATGATCTGCCTGGCGGCTCTCGCAGGTTTCCTCCTTACCGGGGGAGGCTACGGGGTGAACATAGTGTATGTGGCTGTCTTCAGGCCCTTGACATCGTGCCCAGGAAGGCGACCGGCTCCGCATTGGGTATGGTCGGTCTCGCCAGTTATGCCGCGGCCGGCGTGCAGAATGTCGTAAGCGGATTCATGATCCAGTCCGGGGAGATGAACTTCACTGGTGTGTCATTCTTCTGGCTGGCTGCCTGCCTCCTTTCGTTCATGATTCCCGTCCTGTCTTGGAAGTTACTTAAAATACAATCAATCTGACGTTTAATACAAAACTATTATGGGACTTTTCAAAGATTTACTTAAAGGTGTGGCCGGAGAACTGATCTCCAAGGTCCAGCAAGCCGCCAATGTCAACCCGTCAACGCCGGCGTCTTCCTCCTCAAACCCTCATTCCGGAGGAAGGGGCTCATTTGTGGATACTCATGAAGAGGCTCCTGAAAGGAGTGATGCCGAGAGTCTGGCGCATTTCGAGAACATTCTGAGCACCAGTTTCCCCCAGTATTCGGTACAGAAGAATGTTCCTGTCACCACTCTGGCGGGGGATGCTACCGACAGTTTCCAACTCTACACGACACGTCCTACGCAGTCCTACAAGGCTGAGTGGGGACAGCCTTACACCTTCGTCCTCAGCGAAGGAGGTGTTCCGAAAGGGATTGTGATGCTCGGATCTGGCCACAGCCATTACTCCAATGTCAAGTATCTCATTTCCAGGATGTACGCCAAGAAACTTGGTATCCCTTACATCAACTTCTACAACCAGATGCCCAATGAGAGAGCCTATGTGGTCTCCCGCATCAACAAGTTTATGAATATCTGACCTCTGAAAAAGGGGATGCGGCCTTGAGCCGCGCCTGCGGAGGATCCAGCGTCGCCCAATGGATTTTTTGGTATTGCGGGCTGCCGGACGGCGTACGGTCTCGTGATCGGCAATTTTGCCGATTCAAAATCATTCCCCTTTTTCTTTTTATCCTTTATGGACAGCATAATGCGCATGATCGGTCGTCAGGAAGTCTGGGAAGACTTCCTGGCGTACCGTTTGCGCAAAGGCCGCCTCACCTGGACCACTTTCCAGGAGGCTGACGATTTTGTGGGTGATCAGGCTTTTGAGGATGTCGCCCGGAAATTCGCCTCAGGAGAGGCTCCCGGGATTCCTTTCCGGACGGAGATTAACAAAATGGGTTCGGGAAAGAAGAGGGTTGTGTACCAGTTCAACCCCGACGAGATGTCTGTCCTGAAACTTATCTCCTACCTTCTCTACCGCTATGACGACCGTTTTTCTCCGGGTTGTTATTCCTTCCGCCGGGGTGTAAGGGCAAGTGACGCGATATTCTCGATCAGAAGAGAGTTGCGTGGGCGGCAAATGTGGGCATACAAGGTCGATATCCATAACTATTTCAATTCCATTTCCATCCCCATCCTGATGCCGATCCTCAAGGATCTCTTGCGGGACGATCCTGAACTTTACGCCTTTTTCGAAAGATTGCTCTCTGACGACCGGTCACTCAGCGGGGAAACCCTGATCCGGGAGAACAGAGGAGTGATGGCCGGCATCCCTACCGCTCCTTTCCTTGCTGACGTTTATCTGATGGAAGTGGATCGCCATTTCTTCGAGGAAGGGGTTGTCTATGCCCGTTATTCAGATGACATTATTCTCTTCGCATCTGATTATGAGGAACTTATGAGACGCAAGGCCGAGCTTCTAGACTATTTTGGGAAATACCGGCTTGAGGTCAATCCAGACAAGGAGCATGTTTACTCGCCTGACGAGCCGTTCGAGTTTCTTGGCTTCCGTTGCCTTGGGAACAAGATCGACATCTCGAGCGCCACTTTGGAAAAAATGAAGGGGCGTATCCGCCGCAAGACCCGCTCGCTCCGGCGTTGGGTGTCAAAGAAAGGCAAGGACCCCGTCTTGGCGATGAAGGCCCTTGTCCGATCATTCAACAATAAGTTCTTCGAGTCTGACGGCTCCGGATCCCTCTCTTGGTCAAGATGGTTCTTCCCTGTCGTCAACCAGACTGAGGGAATGGCGGAAATTGATCATTATCTGCAAGATAACATCCGCTATCTCTATTCCGGCCACCACA
>OMQO01000089.1 GCA_900313275.1 uncultured Bacteroidales bacterium | reverse complement strand
AGAGGTCTGAGGTGGTCTCTGTAGGGGACAGGAGGCAGATCACGGCTCCGAGAGCTGCTCCCAGTACAAGCCAAAGGACGTCGGTGCCCTTCCATCCCTTGATGTCCGCGAGCATGAAAACCGCCGAGACGATGATCAGTCCGAAAAAGAACGCCCATGTCTGGACAGGATGATGCTCCAGAACATATCCCATCAGCTTGGCCAGAGAGAACACGCTGATTATCACGCCTATAGCGAGCCAGAGAAGGAAGGTTCCATGGATTGCCTTCCAAAAACCTTTGATGTCTCCCTTAAGCAGAAGCTTCCATGAAGACACGCTCAACACGGCGTTGAGGGCCTCGATCAACTCGTTGAATATTCCGGTAAGCAGGGCGATCGTTCCGCCAGACACACCGGGGATAACATTTGCCGCACCCATGGCATAGCCCTTGAGCGCGACAACCAGGTTCTTGATTATGTTAGCCATTGGTTACTGAATCTTGCCGAGATAAACTTTCATCGCGTTGAAGCTGTCCAGCTGCGAAAGGTCCTTTCCCGCCGGATCGGAGACCACAAGGTCGAAGAGATCGCCGCCAAGTTGCTTCCGGCCGATCTTGAAACGGGCCTTCGAGGTTCTGGCCATATATTCAATGGCGAAATCAGGCTCCTTGATAAGTGAGATGAATACGTCCGGCGCGCGTTCCTCCAGGACACCCATCTTGTACTTGTTAGGACGGCCCAGCCAATCGAGGTCTTTCTTGGTGATTGTGGTCTGGATGCTGGTTATGAGACGGTCTTCGCTGCCAATCTTCCGGAAGTCCTGGAAAAACACGGCCCCATTGATGTCCATCCCGCGGAAGTAATTCATTATGGTTGACTTACAAGTGTCGAATGAAGAGTCTTCCACATCGATGATAGCCACGTAGGTCTTGATTTTCGTAAGGGGCAGGATCTCCGTGGGAACAGTGCTCGCATGCCTCTTCAAGCTTCTTTTCCTGAAAATATTCTTGATGAACTCAAACATGGTGCTTCATTTCAAATTTTGACTGAAGAGATAAGTTGCCGTATCTCATTCTTGGCATCCCTCCAGCGGGGGACATCTATCTTGGTCCCGATCACTTCGACCACCTTTGCCGCAATTATCGAGCCGACTTCGCCGCAAACCTTCAAAGGCATGCCGAGGGAGTGGGCGTAGAGGAATCCCGCGGCATAAGTGTCGCCGGCTCCGGTGGCGTCAATAGTCGCAGCCGGCCATGCCTCGATGTAATGGTATTCGTTTCCGGCTTGGACCATCGAGCCGTCTTTGCCTACTTTTACGATGGCGATCTCGCATTGTGACGCGAGCTCGTTCAAGGCTTCCCTGGGCTCTTTCTTTGTGAAAGCCCGGGCCTCGCTCTCGTTTGCGAAAACGATGTCGATGTATTTCTCAACCAGATTGTGGAAAAAGGCCTCGTTGGACTCGACCACATTGTAGGATGCCATGTCAATCGAGATTTTGCAGCCGGCATCTTTTGCCATCTGTACGGCCTGACGGATAAGATCTTGGTTCTGAACGAGATAGCCCTCTATGTGGAAATAGTCATATCCTTCGAAATACTCTGGCTTCAGGTCCTCTGGAACAAGCTCGAGAGCGGCTCCCATGTAGTCGGCGAAGGTCCTCTCCGCATTCGCTCCCGTGATGAAGCACATGGCTCTACCCGACCCTTTGGTCCCTTCAAGAAGAATCGTTTTCACTCCGAATTGCTCCAAGGTGCTCTTGTAGAGATGGCCGAGCTCATCGTTACCGATTTTCCCAATGTAGCAAGAAGGCATACCGAAGATGGATGTGCATGTGATTGTGTTGGCCGCGGAGCCTCCGGGGACATATTTCACCCCATATTCCTTAAGCTTGGACCATATCTGGTCACCGGTCTCGAGGTCAACATGTTGCATGCTTCCCGGAGGAAGGTGATACTCCCGTAGCATCGAGTCATCAGGGAAGACAGCAAGGATGTCTGTCAGGGCATTTCCTATTCCTAAAATCGATTTCATAAGGCAAAAAGCGTGTTCTTGGGCTACAACCTACAAATTTAACGATTATTTGATTAAATTTGTTACCATGAACAAGAAGGTTGGAAATGTTCTTAAGTACGGGGGATCGATCATACTTGCGGCGGTTCTCTTGTATTTTGCTTTCAGGAAGGTTAATTGGGCGGATTTCTGGGCGGCTCTGAAGGCATGCAGGTGGGAGTTTGTGTTGCTTTCCACCCTGTTTGGACTGTGCGGTTTCTATTTAAGGGCTTTGAGGTGGAGGGAGGTGCTGCTGCCGATTGATCCGACCACCAGGACATTGAGTTGCTTCAACGGAGTCAACATCGGCTATGCTGTCAACATGGTTTTGCCGAGGGTCGGCGAAGTTCTCCGTTGCACCTACATAACCGCCCATTCCAAGAAAGTTAAAGATCCCAAGACTGGAGAAGAGCACCGTCTGGCCTCTTTTGACAAGGCCTTGGGGACCGCAGTCCTGGAAAGGTCCGTGGATGTGGTCATGCTTGGAGTCCTGCTGGTTGTCTTCTTGATTTTCACATGGGACAAATATGGCGGATTCTTCGCTGAGAAGATTTTCGGAGCGGCATCCGGAAGGTTCTCTTGGATCGGACTGGCTATTATCGCGCTTATTCTCATAGCCGTTCTCCTGTCCGGTTGGACGGTTATCCGTTTCGCCCACAGGTGGAAACCACTTGGAAAGGTCAAGGAATTCTGTAGGGGTCTCTGGCAGGGTTTTGTCAGTTGTCTTAAAATGAAAAGGGCCTGGTGGTTCTTCCTTCTGACGATCCTGCTTTGGTTTTGCTATTGGATGATGAGTGCCACCATCCTTTGGGCGGTTCAGGGGATAGACACTTCGACCGTGTCATCCGACCTGGCTTCAGCCGTGAGTACGATCCGGTCCCTGAATATGACTGATGCCTTGTTCCTGATGCTCGCGGGTGCCCTTTCCACCATCGTCCCCGTACCTGGAGGGTTCGGGGCCTTCCATTTCATAGTGGCGGGAGCCGTCTCCTATGTCTATGGCCTTCCTTTCGAGTTCGGAATCATCTTTGCGACCCTTTCCCATGAGTCCCAAGAGCTCAACCAGCTGATCTGGGGAGGCATCTCTTTCGCTATTGAACAATTTAGAAAAGATTGAATATGAAGCCAATCAAAAGAATCCTTCTAGTTTTGGCCGCTCTATCGCCGCTGCTCCTTTCGTGGGGTTTGGCGGCACAGACAAAACTGTCTTCCAAGCAACTGTACTCCCAGTTCCAGAAGCCGGACACACGTTATCGTCCATTTGTGCGTTGGTGGTGGAATGGTGACCGGGTCAATGCGGAAGAGCTTGTCAGAGAGCTGCATATCATGAAAGAGGCTGGAATAGGCGGTGTGGAAATCAATCCGATATCCTTCCCCGCAGGGAAAGATACCCTTGACACCAAGCCTCTCAAGTGGCTGAGTGATGAGTGGATAGACATGTTGAAAGTGGTCTTTGACGAGGCAGACAAACTCGGGATGACATGCGACCTTATCATCGGCTCCGGATGGCCATTCGGATCTGAGAGTCTTCCTAGAGACGAGAGGGCGGAGGTCCTTTTGACCTATGCCAAACCAGTTCCTTCCGAGGAGACTCTGGAGATGTCTTTGTTCCACATATTCAAAGAGATAGACCCGGGTGTCACGATTGTGAACCCTCGCCGCGTTCCAGAGCTGGTCTCAATCTGTCTGGCTCCGGATCCGATGAATGGGCTTGAAGATGCGGTTGACCTGTCAGGGAAAATAAAGGATGGGATTTTGAAAGTGGATGTCCCCGAGGGCAAGTGGCAGCTCTACGCTATGGTGAAGTTCGAGTCGTTCGCTAGTGTCATCAACGGGGCGCCAGGAGCGGCCGGTTCGATCCTCAACCATATGGATGCCGCAGCCGTCAGGCGTTATCTCGACCACATGGCTGACACTATCGAGAAAAGGATCGGCCCCCTTTCCGGCCATGTGAGGGCCCTGTTCGTGGATAGCATGGAGCTCGAGGGCAACAACTGGACTTCCGATTTCGCCGAGCAATTCAAGGCTCGCAGGGGTTATGACCTCCTGCCTTGGCTTCCTTTCACGATGTTCGAGGTCGGCAGACTTGGCGATGTCAAGAGTTTTGAATATGGATCCAAGAAAAGCCCTAAGTTCCAGGAGGAGGTTGACCGGGTGCGCTTCGATTTCGAGCTTACCAAAGCGGAGCTTCTCCAGGAGCGTTTTTACGGCACACTTGGCGCATGGATTCGGGAAAAGGGAGTGAAATCACGCGCCCAGGCCTATGGAAGGGGCTTTTTCCCTTTGGAGAGCTCTCTTCTGATTGATTATCCTGAAGGGGAGTCCTGGACCACCAACTGGCTCAAACACAAGATTGGAGAGGAGATGGGTGATGAGGATTACCGCCGCGGCCGTGGTTACACGATGATCAACAAATACGTCTCTTCGGCAGCGCACCTCTCTGGAAAGAGGGTGGTGAGCGCTGAGGAGATGACCAACACCTATAAAGTCTTCACAACCAGCCTGGAGTTCCTCAAGGTCGGATCTGACATGAGCGCCATATCTGGCATAACTCACTCTGTCTGGCATGGTTTCAACTATTCTCCGCCTGAGGCCGAGTTCCCCGGGTGGGTCCAATATGGCACCTTCCACAACGAGAGGAACACCTGGTGGCCTTATGTCAAGAACCTCAATGACTATAGGGCCCGCATAGCCAGCCAGCTCCAGAACGCTGACATGTACACGGACATCGCCATCCTTCCTGCCAACTATGACATGTGGACGACAATGGGTGTCCAGACGGAGCCGTTCCCGGTGAAACTCAACGTGCCTTACACCTCACTTATCTGGGAGGCGATCCATAAGACCGGAGGCGGAGCCGACTATGTCAGCGAGATAATCCTTGATGACGCCACGGTCAAGAATGGAAAACTTTGCTATGGGCCTAAGGAATATGGGACCTTGTTCATCGTTGAGGTGACAAGCACCACTCCGGCTACCATCGCCAAACTGGAGGAATTCGTCAAGCAGGGTGGAAGGGTGTTCTGTGTTGGCAAATATCCTGAGAAGTCATTGGGTTTCAAGGACTACGAGAGAAGAGACAAGGAGATAGCCGAAGGTGTTGAGCGCCTTAGGGCTTACCCGTCCAACTTCATTCTCCTGGAGAAACCGGAGGACGGGAAGTACCTTGAGTGGTACGAGAAAGTCATGGAGAAATATTCCCTGCCTCACTCGATCACCATTTCCAAACCCGATCGTTTCCTGCTTCAGGACCGCTATGTCACCGATGACAAATCAGATTTCTTCTTGGTGATGAACGCCCACATGACCGAGGCTCGTGAGACAGACATAACCTTCCCGAAATCAATTACTTCCGGAAAGAATGCCTGGATTTATGACCCGGCATCCGGAAGCCGCGTCCCCTTAAGACTCGACAAAGGTGGCAAGGCTCATTTCCGTTTCGGGCCATCCGAGACCTACCTGCTGGTGTTCAACAAGGACGGGCGCTCCGCCGGCAAGGTTTCTATCCTTAACAACCCGGTCACCCCTGTCATCCTGGCTGAAGCGAAGGATCTGGCTGAAGCGACCGGACCGTGGGATCTCACTCTCCACCAGCCTCATCTGGACACCACTTGGACAGCGACCTTGGACACCCTCCAAGATTTTAAGGATATGGCGGACACCACCTTCAAGAACTTTATGGGCACGATCGTGTACAAGACCAAGGTTTCCCTTGACGGGAACAATCTCCCTACAAAGATCGATCTCGGAAAGGTAGCCGACATCTGTGAATTGAAGATCAACGGACGTGACGCGGGGATGAAGTGGTTCGGAGAGAGAATTTATGACATCACCCGGTTCGTGAAGCCAGGGGAGAACACAATTGAAGTGAAAGTCACCACATTGATGGGTAATTATATCCAGACACTCAAGGACAACCAGGCAGCCCAGCGCTTTGTTTTGAGGCGCAACCAGCCTTATGTGTCCGCGGGATTGATAGGACCAGTAAAATTATACAAATGAGAAAAGCGTTAAAACTGGCAGCCTTCGTGCTGCTTCTTGCGAGCGCGGGCATTTCGCTGCGTGCCGCTGACTATTTCGCGAGGGATTTCGGAGCTGTCCCTGACGGTTTCACCCTCAACACGGTGAGCATTCAGGCCGCGATCGACTTCGTCTCGGCCCATGGTGGCGGTCGTGTTGTCCTGGACAAGGGAGACTATGTCTCCGGATCGATCTATCTCAAAAATGATGTGACTCTTTGGATTGATGAGGATTCCGCTCTTTTGGGCTCTCTCAATCCGTTTGACTACATCAAGGATCCCGATGCCAAATGGACGGCATTAGTGTTCGCCATCGGCCAGAAGAACATCGGCATCGAAGGCGGTGGCACCATTAATGGCCGTGGCTTCGACATCGCCACAAGGTTCATCGATTTCGTGCATCTCGGTGTGTTTGAGGATCCTCTTGGGAACGACCGTCTTCAGGAGGCCAAACGCCCTGAGAACATCCACTTCTACAAGTGTGAGGGCATCGTCATCCGTGACCTTCTCCTCAAGGACCCCGGATGCTGGAACCAACAGTACGACAAGTGCCGCGACATCCTCGTTGAAAGGGTTCATGTGGATGCCAAATCCTACTGGAATAATGATGGTATCGACATTGTGGACAGCAGCGATGTGATCATCCGTGACTGCTTCTTCGATGCGGCGGACGATGTGTATTGCTTCAAGAGCCACAGCACCGACGGTGTCAGCGAGAACATCCTGGTCGAGAACTGCATCGGGCGCTCCAGCGCCAACGGCATCAAGTTCGGCACCTACACCAGAGGCAAGTTCAAGAACTTCAAGTTCAAGAATATGAAGATCTACGACACTTATCGCAGCGCCATCACAATAGCGACCGTCGATGGGGCAACGATCGAGGATGTCGAGATCGACGGCGTGGAAAGTATCCACACCGGCAACCCGATATTCCTCCGCACCGGAACCCGCCATACCCGTGACGATCAGGTACCTTACTTGAAGAATATCGTGATCAAGAATATGTATGCCGAAGTGCCTCTCGATAAACCGGATGCCGGCTACAGCTACGAGGGCCCGGTTGAGGATCTGCCGCGAAATGTCCTTCCCAGTATCATCTACGGCAATCCTAACATCAAGATTGAGAACGTGCGCCTGGAGAACATCGAGATTGTCTATCCCGGACATGCCGATCCTGAATATGCCTACAGGGGCTCTTCCAAAGAAGAATTGGACGCTATCCCCGAGATGGAGACCAGCTATCCTGAGTTCTCCAACTGGAAAGAGCTGCCTGCATGGGGCTTCTACATCCGCCATGCTGACGGGATCGTATTCGACAATGTGAAGATCACCGTGGATGGCGAAGACTACCGTCCGGCTATCGTCACTGACGATGTTAATGGTTTGAGACTCAAAGATGTGGAGATCAACCAAGCCACCGCCGAAAAGAGCAAGAAGCAGATTATCACCAAGGACACCAAGAACATCAAGAAGAAATGAAAAAGATATTCATCATAGCCTCCCTGCTGCTTGTTTCGCTGGCGGGGATCGCGCAGGATAAGAAGCCTGTTTACAAGTCCTCTTTCTTCGGGATCAGGAGTGACGGAGCCACGGACAACACCACATCCATCCAGAAGGCTATCGACTTCATCGCCGAAAAGGGCGGTGGCACACTTGAGTTCAGTGTCGGACGCTATCTGACTGGAGCCATTGAGCTCAAATCCGGAGTGGACATTTTCCTGAGGGAAGGCGCTGTGATTGTCGGCGCGACCAACATCTACGCTTACGGAGACCATAAGGGTATTCTCTGGGGAGAAGGTGTCAAGGATGTCACAATAGCTGGCAAAGGTGTCATCGATGGTCGTGGTCCAGGACTTCTACGCAATATCGACGAGCAGGTCAAGATGAGACATATTGACGAGGCGGTTGTTCCGACTCTTGTCTATCTGAAGGATTGCGAGAATGTGAATCTCAAGGATTTCATATGCCGTTATCCCGCTACCAGAGGAACCCTCTATATCATTGAGGGCGGGAATGTGAAAGTCGAAGGCTGCTACACAGACACACGATGAGAAAACTTTTGGTATTATTGTCTCTGGTTCTCTGCCTAGGGCTTAGGGCCGGAGCGGAAGACTATTCCTGGAAAGCCAGATGGATCAGCAAGCAGTACTACCAAAGCGAGACCAATTCTTGGCTTGCATTCAGGAAAGATGTTGACATTGAAAAGGTTCCATCTTCTTTGGTGGCCAGGATCGCTGTTGACACGAAGTACTGGATGTGGATTAACGGTGAACCTGTGGTCTATGAGGGAGGTCTTAAAAGAGGACCTTCCATCGGCGGCGGTTATTACGACAAAGTCGAGATCGCACCTTATCTGAAAAAGGGTGCCAACAGGATTTCCGTCCTTGTCTGGTTTATGGGTAAGGCTGGGTTCAGCCATATGAGCAGCGGTACTTGCGCCCTGTTGTTCGATGCCCGCAGCCCG
>OMQO01000025.1 GCA_900313275.1 uncultured Bacteroidales bacterium | reverse complement strand
CCCCTGTCGCGCAAGCGCTCGGACCATAGAGCATATTCATAGTCATCCTTGATGAAACCATTCAGGAGCCCGTTCATAGCCCCGGAAGTCTTTGAGTAGAACTCCGAGTTTTTGGCGGCCTGGAGGCGGGTCTTATTCGAAAGCACATAATCGAGAAGGCCACCCGAAGACTTGGACGCGCGATAAGTGTATGTGACGATGGGCTCGTCATATTCATTAATCGCGTTGGCAAGGGCGGCGTTCATCTCCTGGCGCACCTTCCAATTCCTCGCGACCTCCGCATCAACTTTCAGGACAGATGCCTCATAGAAGTCCCAATGGTACCTTTTGGCCTTCGCCTCAGCGATGATCTCGTCCAGGGCCTCGCTCATTTTCTTAGGTAAGTCCGCCTTTTGGGCGGCATAGTAGTTTTTCCACAGAGCCGCAAGCCTATGGCCTTGCTCGTCAGGTTTCTTCGCGATGTCGGAATCATTATTCCGGGCATAAGCGCAGGCGACAACGGTGGCGACACAAGCCACGGCGATCGCAAGAATCAGATAAAACATGGTCTTTTTCATAATAATCCGATGTACTTCAAAAACCTCGCGCTCCGAGGACCGACAAGGCTTCCGAGAGAAGATAAGTGCTTCCCCCTATGAATATCAATGGGTTCCGTTTATTATCGAGAGAAAGGGCGACAGAGACGGCCTCCTCGACAGAAGCGGTCTCCACGATTTTAACGGACCTTCCGGCATCTTCCATGAACGCCTCAAGCCGACTGGCAAGGTCCTTTTCCGGAAGCGCTCTTGAAGACTGGAGAGTGGTAAGGACATAGGTCGCATTGTCCGGCATCAATGGCATGATCCCGTCCAAGTCTTTGTCCGCCATAACGGCGTATATTATGATGAGGGAAGAATAATCCCCTGACGACATCATATCCTCAAGTTGGGAGAAATTCTCCTTCAAGGCAGCCGGATTATGCCCTAGGTCGGCTATGACGAGAGGATTCTTCCGGACCATCTCCCAGCGACCGTGGAAACCGGCTCTGGAAGCCGTGTGACAAATGGCGTCAGCCACTACTTCACGTTCAAACAATCTGGAATAGAATTGGTTCCGGGACAAAACATCAATCGCCGCAAGTACTGTCCGAAGATTCTTCTCTTGATACTTTCCCCGAAGATCCATCTCAGTGAGAATGCCGGGGACGAGATCCGACATTGACGGCTCGGTGTCCTGGGCAAAAGTGAGAGAGCTTCCGTTCTTTGTAGCCGCTCTCTCGAAAACCGGACGTGTCTCAGGAAGGTACTCCCCAACAACCGTTGGCACGCCCGGCTTGATTATTCCCGCTTTCTCAAAGGCTATCGCCTCAAGAGTGTTGCCTAGAAGGGCACAGTGGTCAAGGGCGATGCTGGTCACGATGGATAGGTCGGGAGTTATGATGTTGGTGCTGTCAAGACGGCCACCAAGTCCGGTCTCAATCACAGCGACATCAACTTCCTCGTCAGCGAACCACTTGAAAGCCAGACCGGTAGTAATCTCAAAGAAGGACAGGTCAAGCGAATCCATATCTGTCTCATACCGGCAAAGAAAGGCATAAACGTACTCCTCCGGCACCAGAATCGGCGTTAAGGACAACTCCTCTCCATGATATGACAACGGGCACAATTCCCGTCTCGCTGCGCTTCGCGCCCTATCCGGGTAAATGCTCGACGGGGACTGTCCCGTCGTCAGACCAAGGACTCTGGCCCTTTCCCGGAAGTCGATGATATGGGGGGAGGTGTAGAGTCCGACTTTAAGGCCGATGGATGACAGAGCCGAAGCTAGCATATTGGCGACAGAGCCTTTCCCGTTGGTCCCGGCCACATGAATGGTCCTGTATTTCTCCTGCGGATCACCAAGAAGATGAGCGAACCTGATCATATTGTCCAGACCAGGCTTGTATGCGTCTCCGAAAGGCACCTTCTGGACCGAAGGGAACCTTTTGAAAATCGACTCCAACTTATCCTTATATGCGGTTTCCGAATAATTTTTCATTGGTCAGGACCATCACTTTTTTGAACTCAATTCAAAAATACTTAAATTTACGGACATATTCATACTTAATGAAAGAAAAAACATCCGCTTTACGCTCTGAATACATATTGGACGGGATTCCGAAAAGGTTCACCCCGGCCGACATACTGGACGGCTGCCTCGACAGGGAGCCGGAAGGCATTGGCGAGTACGAGGAGTTTGAGCCCATAGTTGACGAAAGCGTCGATCCCTGCCCCGCCTCTGATCAGTTCCGCGGCAAAGATGCCCAAGAATACCTTTCCGGAGTCCTTGCGCTCCTCGGCACTCCGAGAAACTGCCCAATGACTTTCCCTGAAGAGTTCACCAAAAGCAGGATAGCCAAGGCGCTTCTGGACACGATCTGGATGAGGGGGCACTTCAGACTGGGAGATCTAACCTTGTCCGCAAGATGGCGCTGGAACCCCAAGCCTTTAGGGAATATGGCCTCTTTCTACTCATCTGTGGAAGCCGCGGCTGATTATCTTGACAGTCTCGGAATCTGTTTGGGGGCATATTCATTCACTGAGAGCGACCGGTTCAGCCAGATGGTATTCAAGGTGACCGCCACCGACAGGCAGGAGGATCCTGATGATGAGATCAACCCCGAGGAAGAGGAGATCGACCTTCCGGGCAACGCTCCATTCGGAAGTCCTCACCCGGTGATCGGAAGGAAGAGGGCGATCCCTGACAAACTAGTTCCCGATCCTGATAGCTGGATCATATTCGTTCCCTTCGACAGTTGTGAGCTCCGGCTCGGAAGTTCCTTACTCTGTGAAGCTTACGGCCAAAATGGGGATCCCGCTCCGGAAATAGGTGACGGTGACTACTTTATCGATTGTTTCGAGATCATCCGGGAGTTCGTGGAGGACAAGGTCGTCCTCTCAGGTCGGACTGTCGGTGATGGAGGTCTGCTTCCGGCTTTGAAGGAAATGTGCGGGGAGCAGATCGGGGCGAAGATCGACATCAGCGGCATCATGAACGCGTACGATGAGGACATGAGCGCCAGGGTGCTGTTCTCCGAGATCCCTGGAACCCTTATCCAAATCAAAGACATAGACTACGACTACGCTGATGCCGAATTCCTGCTCCAGGACATAGCCTACTACCCTATCGGTCATCCGGTGCCCGGAGATGGAACCATAATAGTGAAATCCGGCCGGGGAGGAGGCATATCTGACATTCTCCAATCCCTCTTGAACGGCCAGGCCTCCGAGGGCGAGGATTGAGACATAATTGAATATGGCAAGATACACTAAAATAACAACCATGGCGCGTGGCGCCAGAAAACCCAAGATCTTTGTCCTTGACACGAACATAATCCTTCACGATTTCAAGGCGATACGCAAGTTCAAGGACAACGACATAGTCATCCCGATCGCGGTAATTGAGGAACTTGACAAGTTTAAGAAAGGCACTGACCAACTCGCCTACAACGCCCGCGGATTCATGCGCGACATGGACCGGATCACTGATGGAAGGCTGTTTGGCAAAGATGGGATACAGATAGCCAAGGGGCTCGGGAAGATAAAGATCGAGCCGAACCACCCATTCCCTGACGAGATGAAAGACCTGTTCAAGGATGACATCCAGGACCACCGGATCCTTTCCACAGCCATCTGGATGCGGGACAACAATCCAGGCCGGTTCGTAGCCCTGGTGACAAAGGACATCAACCTCAGAATGAAATCCAAGGCAGCGGGGATGGAAGTTCAGGACTATATGACCGACAGATTGGAGGACGAGAAGGTTGAGAACTCGATTAAGGAAGTCCAGATTATCGAGAATCCTGATCCGGAAGTATTCCAGACATTGTTGTTCGGCCCGGACAATTCCGTGTCCTGGAAAGAGTTCGGCAAGACCAGGCCCAGACCCAACCAACTGTACAAGCTGAAAGAAGGGCAAGAGACCATTTGCGCCCGATTCGATGCGGACGAGGACAAGGTCATCGCTGTCACAAATAAGATCGCCTACGGGATAAAGCCTTTGAACGATGAGCAGAAATTCGCCATTGAAGCCTGCATGAACCCGAAAATCAAGCTGGTGTCAATGACTGGAGGAGCAGGTACGGGGAAGACACTCATCGCCCTCGCCTCAGCCCTTGAGCAGGCCAAGGATTATGATCAGATCATCCTGACCAGGCCTACGGTAGTTCTTGGAAATCAAGACATTGGATTCCTCCCTGGCGACCAGAAGACAAAGATGAGTCCTTTCGTTCAGCCGCTCATGGACAACCTCAACGTCATCAAAGCCAAGTTCAAATCAACGAGCAAGGAAGCCATGAGGCTCGACGCTATGCTCAAGGAGGAAAAACTCCTTATCTCGCCACTTGCCTACATCAGGGGACGCAGCCTCGGCAGGGTGTTTTTCATCTGTGACGAGGCTCAGAACTTGACTCCCAACGAGATCAAAACCATTATAACCCGCGCCGGAGAAGGCACCAAAATGGTCTTCACCGGAGACATATTCCAGATTGACCAGCCCTATCTCGACCAATGGTCCAACGGACTCACGCACCTGAGCGAGAAAATGAGCGGTCAGAAAATTTTCGAGCATGTGTTCCTGAGAATCGGGGAAAGAAGTGAACTTTCAGATCTCGCTTCAAAATTGCTATAACCAATCATTTTTATTAAATTCGCGAGCCTTCAAAGAAAAACTATAATCAAAATTAATAAATCAATATGTTCGACAAAAAGAAAAGAGTCTATCGCTTTGGTGGAAAGACAGCCGAAGGAGACGGACAGATGAGGGAATTGCTCGGTGGAAAGGGTGCCAACCTCGCCGAGATGAGCAAACTTGGTATGCCGGTTCCCGCCGGATTCACAATCACCACCGAGTGCTGCGCTGAGTACTATTCACTTGGTGGAGGGTACACCGATGATCTAAAGAAAGAGGTCGCCGAGGCCATGAGGGCCACTGAGACAATCATGGGAAAGAAATTCGGAGATCCTTCTGATCCCCTGCTCGTAAGTTGCCGTTCCGGAGCAAGAAGCTCCATGCCGGGAATGATGGACACTATTCTCAACATCGGCCTCTGCTCCTCCACTCTTCCTGGAATGATCCAGAAGACCGGGAACCCGAGGTTCGTTTACGATGCCTACAGGCGTCTCATCATGATGTACTCCGATGTTGTCATGGAGAAGGCCGAGGGCATTGAGCCTGCCGATGGCCAGGGAATACGTCAGCAGCTCGATAGGATGATGATGGAGTTGAAGGACGCCAAGGGTTACAAATCAGACACCGAGATCACAGCCGATGAGCTCAAGGACCTCTGCGAGAAGTTCAAGCTCAAGGTGAAGGAAGTCCTCGGAGTCGAGTTCCCTGACACTGCCCAGGAGCAGCTTTGGGGCTCTATCGGTGGTGTGTTCAAGTCATGGAACGGAAAGAGGGCCATCGCCTACCGTAGGATCGAGAAGATTCCTGATGATTGGGGCACCGCTGTCAACGTCCAGTCCATGGTGTTTGGTAATATGGGTAACACCTCCGCTACCGGAGTCGCCTTCTCCCGCAACCCTGCCAACGGAGACAACAAGTTCTATGGAGAGTGGCTCATCAACGCCCAGGGCGAGGATGTGGTCGCTGGTATCCGTACCCCCAACCCTCTCAACGAGGCCACAAAGACCGAGAAGAACAAGGATCTCGAGTCCCTCGAAACTGCCATGCCCGAGGTCTACAAGGAGCTTGACGGCATCCGCCTGAAGCTTGAGAAGCACTTCCGCGACATGCAGGACATCGAGTTCACTATCCAGGAGGGTCACCTCTGGATGCTCCAGTGCAGGATCGGTAAGCGCACAGGTCTGGCCGCCCTGCAGATGGCTATGGACATGGTCGATGAGAAGATGATCGACGAGAAGACCGCCGTTATGAGGGTTGCCCCTTCACAGCTCGATGAGATTCTGCACCCCATCCTTGACCCCGCTTCTGAGAAGAAGGCGAAGGTCCTTGCTGTCGGTCTTCCCGCCTCCCCTGGTGGCGCTGTGGGCCAGATAGTATTCACTTCCGAGGACGCCATGGAGGCTGCCGCTAATGGCCACAAGGCCATCCTCGTCCGCGAGGAGACTTCTCCTGAGGACATCGAGGGAATGAGGGCTGCCGCCGGAATCCTCACCATGCGTGGAGGTATGACTTCCCATGCCGCCCTTGTCGCCCGTGGATGGGGCAAGTGCTGCATTGTCGGATGTGAGGCCATGAAGATCAACTTCGACGAGAAGACAGTGACCTTCAATGACAACCAGACCTTCAAGCAGGGAGAGTGGCTGAGCCTCAATGGTTCCAAGGGCTTTGTCTATGCCTCTAAGATTGAGACGATGGACGCTTCTGAGAATCCTCTCTTCAAGTCCTTCATGGCGATTGTCGACAAGTTCCGCAAGCTTGGCATCCGCACCAACGCTGACACTCCGGAAGATGCCGCCAAGGCTCTCAGCTACGGAGCCGAGGGAATCGGCCTGTTCCGTATCGAGCACATGTTCTACGGCGCACACTCCGAGAAACCTCTCTCCAAGCTCCGCAAGATGATTCTCTGCGACACTGACAAGGAGCGCAAAGAAGCTCTCGAAGACCTTGAGCCTTACATGAAGGCCGCTGTCAAGAGCACTATGAAGATTATGGACGGCAAGCCTGTGGTCTTCCGTCTTCTCGACCCGCCTCTCCATGAGTTCGTTCCCAAGACTGAGGAAAAGAAGAAGGAAATCGCCCGCGAGCTCGGTGTCACTGTCGAGGAGATCGAGAAGAGGGGTGAGGCCCTCCATGAGGTCAACCCGATGATGGGTCACAGAGGTGTTCGTCTGCATGTGAGCTTCCCTCTCATCGCCGAGACCCAGTACATAGCCATCTTCGAGGCCACCGCTGAGTTGCTTCTCGAAGGCTACCATCCGAAGCCCGAGATCATGATTCCGGTCACAATTTCCGCTCGTGAGCTCAGCTTCCAGAAAGCGATCTGCGACCGCGTCAAGGCACAGGTTGAGGGGATTAAGACCCAGAACATCGACTACAAGTTCGGAACCATGATCGAGATCCCGAGAGCCGCCCTGACCGCTGACCGTATGGCCCGCGCCGCTGAGTTCTTCTCATTCGGTACCAACGACCTTACCCAGATGACCTTCGGGTTCTCTCGTGATGACATTGGCACCTTCATGGGCGACTATCTCGGCAATAAGATCCTCGATTCCGACCCGTTCCAGACCATAGACACCAAGAGTGTCGGCAAGCTGGTCGAGTTCGGTATCCAGGGTGGACGCTCCAAGAGGCCTGATCTCAAGTGCGGTGTCTGCGGAGAGCATGGTGGAGATCCCGACTCAATCCGTTTCTTCAACAGGATCGGAGTGGACTATGTCTCCTGCTCACCGTTCCGCGTGCCTATCGCCCGCCTCGCAGCCGCCCAGGCCGCGATTGAGCAGAGCAAGTAAATTCACGATTTAGGCTTAAAAGCTTAATCAATTGATTAGAAGGAGTTTGTCTTATGTCAGACTCCTTCTTTTTTTGTGTTTTCTTCTAGATACGTATTCCGTAATTAGGGCATCGTTTAACCCAGGTCTGCCTTTCCGACTTGGAAACGCGTTGGAATATTTCCAAATAGATTAATTCATCTAGCTTATAATCTTTGTCATGAGTACAGACACAGACCATATAATCTTTCGACAGGAAAACCAGCTTTCCGCGCCTATGATATGAACAATACCACGAGGGAATGACGATGTTGTTTACTGTAGCGTCATATTCGAAAGAATCTGTCTCATACCGACCGTGATCTTCCCCATAAAAATCGAAAAAAGTCACTTGCCGTCCATCATCAGAAAAAAGCATATAATTCGGGGAGGTCGCGTTCCTGGCCGGAGATATCTCATTGCCATCGGTGACCAACACATATTCCCTAACCACGTCCTTATCCAAATTGATCTGGTATAAAGCGACAGTCTTCCATCCTTGTCCGCTCACTGTATTCATGACAGTAGATTCAGGAATATTGTTATGCGCAACTGGTATCAGATACTGGTAATTGGATTGAGTGGTTGTGTATTCCAAATCAAAAAAAGGCAGAATAGATTTCAACGATGGAACCGGTCCTGGATCCGGATCCAGATCAGACTTAGAGCAGGAAGACAGGGCTGACTGCATGATCAGCGAACACAAAAGTGCCAAAACAGTGTATAACCTTGTTCTCATTTTTGTATTAAGAAATATGAATAACACTCTATAATACTAAACACACAAAAACAAAAATCTTGCATATGGTGATAGAAAAAAAACATAACACGGCTTTGCTACTTAATTCCTCGAGGAAAGCGACCAACTGTCTTTAGTGTTCAAATAGACCTTATACGCACCGTCGTCTATTGATAATTAACTTTGAATTACGGTGGTAAAGGGAATTATTATTCTATCCAATCAGAAGAATAAAATGTCTTATATCACGGAATCCAGTTCAGTTGAGTCGTATTCTACCATGAATGATTTAACAGAAAACTATTCTTTTCGTAGTTTTCACTATCATGATGATCGTCAGTTATAGCCGAACCATCTGCGGCATCCACGACTTTACATTCTTTCACATTGCCTTTCAGCCCGAAGGCAGCGGCGTCATGGTACTGTTGCGCGGAAAGAGATGTGCAGAGGATAAGACTCTTTCGTTTACGACTTCTCTGCCATCACGAATATAACAGAAAGGTCGTATTTTTTAGAGTCCTTTTCAAAATCTGATTTGAGAGTCAGCAGACAGTAATCGCCTTCAAATTCGACCTTCGCTGTGCCATTGGCGATTTCATAACCAAGGGCTTCGGCATCCCTCCAGGCATATTTCAAGATGCCCTTGTCAAGTGAAGAGAAATCGCAATCGGCGACATCAGGTTGAACGGAGCTATATTTGACAGTGGCCTCGCCAGAAGAGGCTATGGTGATGCTTTCCACCTTGATCCCGGAGAAATCCCTCTTGACCTCAACACCCTGTTTTCTCGCGAAATCAGATATTTCCCCAAGGTCACAGCCGGTGAAGTCAGCGTTAGCCTTGACACTTCCGGAGATGCTTACCCTGGTCTTTGTTATAACCCAAGAACGGCATAGTTTAGCTTTCGCCGCCTCCTGCGCGGAAGGCGTGGTAGGTGTAGTGGGCGTTGTCGGAGTAGTCGGAGTGGTAGGCGTAGTAGGCGTGGTAGGCGTGGTAGGCGTGGTGGGGGTGGTGGGGGTCTGCGGTCCCCCATCTGCCGTGTCCTTATCGCCACCACATGCCGCTGCGGATGCCATTATCACCACTAATGATATGAATGTCAACAGTTTCCTCATATTCCTGACAGATTAGAAAAGAACACGATAAAGATGAACGGACACAAGAGGATAGACGAAAGTCTTTTCGGCTTTCCTCACAAGTCCGTCATCATGACCGTTCAGATAAGAAGATGGCACCCTCACATCCTTCCAGTCTCCGATGAGCGGCTCTCCTGGAGCGAATAACTCCGGTCCGCTCCAATAAAACGCCCCAACACTTAATGAGGCGCTGTATCGCCCGTCAGATCCGATAGGAAGGTCGTACCCGAGACCAATATAGGGCCTTAATGAATTGGTGGCGATGTAACCATTGATGTTATTGGCGACTGCCTTGACGGAGTAGCCGTCCACATCAAGACCGACAATGTTGTAGTCGTCCGGAAGCGGAGTGATATTCCTTATGTTCACTACATTCCGAGACCCGTAAAGCAAGCCGGCAGTCAGATGGAAGCCGTTGCCTGGCAATGGGTAATAGTCCAGGAAAGCCTCCAGGTTTGACAGATGTAAAGAAGCTTTCGCGTCCACGGGAATGTTCCTGCCCTTCTCAGTCCCGACCGCTCCGGGATGCTCCGGCACGCCAACAGTACGGCGGTAAGGAAGCGAAGGAAGAATAGAGTAACCGGCCCTAACCCTGAAAGAAGTGCCGATAGGAGCAGCCAATTCAACACCGAGCCCACCAGAACCCAACTGGAGTCCGGCCGAAAGACTGCTTGGCCATTCCCTCTCCCTCGCAGTCAAAGACACGGAGAGGCAGAGGAAAAGCAGAGGAAGCGTGAATATTTTAAACGAAACTTTTATCAAATTCTGAAAAATCAGTCTAATATAATTATTTTTGGCGTAATCATAATTATTAATGTCAAGACCATGAGAATAGCCATTATCGGTGCCGGGAATATGGGAGGCGCCACAGCCCTTGGATTCGCCCGATTCATCCCCACCGCGGAAGTCACTGCCACAGCTAAGCATCAAGAGACTTTGAACAGATATTCATCCGCAAGAATCAAGACGACTCTTGATAATGCCTCCGCAGTCAAGGATGCGGATCTGGTGATAATGGGGGTAAAGCCATGGCTACTTAAAGAGGTACTCTCTCCCCTGCTTCCCCTCATGGATGGAAAGATCCTGGTCTCCCTGGCAGCTGGGATACCAGCCGCCACCCTAAAGGAATGGACTGATGGTCAAGGCATTAAAGGAGTCTATACAGTCATCCCCAACCTTGCGATAGAGATCGGTGAGAGCATGACCTTCATAAACGAGGTTTCCGGTACAGAGGAGACTCGCTCGGCAGTAAGCGGACTTTTCAACTCCGTTGGCAAGGCTCTAATGGTCGATGAGAAGCGGCTGGGAGCAGGAATGATGGTCGCCTCTTGCGGAACAGCATTCGCATTGAGATACGTTAGAGCCGCCACAGAAGGAGGAGTCGAATTAGGTCTTTATCCGAGAGAAGCGCTCGAGGCCGCCTTGCAGACAGTGAAGGGTGCCGCTATGCTTGCGGAAGCCCACGGTACTCATCCGGAACAGGAGATAGACAAAGTGACAACCCCCGGCGGGATTACCATCCGGGGGCTGAACGCTATGGAGGAAGCCGGCTTCTCAAACGCCGTCATCCAAGGTCTTAAAATCTGGAAATAATTAATTTATAGCTATTTACGAAAACGGTTTCTATAGTGAGCCTTTGGCCAAGAACAACACGGTAAGAACGGCCAGGACAGTGACGGCGATAAGCCAAATGACGAAAAGGCAGAGGCCAGGGCGCCACTTGGGGGCCTTGAGATCAAAAAGGAGCATTATCCCCAGATAGATCAAGGCTATAAACGGAACCACTATCGTCACAGCAAGCGCGATTACAAGCGGAGGGTACGACAACATGTCTATCAACACAGGTGTCTCGTTCGCTATATTCTCCATAAGACGGTTTAGGAAGAAGGTGTTAGCCAGGAAGTTATCACCTATCGTCACACACCCGAGCGAGACCACTCCGGACACACCAGCGACAAGGAAGGCTATTCCGATACACAAGGCGAGTATCCTCCAGAAAGCGCGTGCGGAATCCGACTTCGCCACCCTGTTAGCGGCGTTCTCAACCTCATTGGCGGCGCTTCTGACCTTGGCGCTTATAGCGTCAACTGTTCCCTTTTCTCCATGCAGTTCGTCCCTTTGGCGCACTGTTCTTGCCTCAGGCATGCATATCCACAGAATAGCGTAAACAATCGGAGCGAAGAAAGAGGATGTGCTGAGCCAACCGTATCTGAAGAAACCGAGGCCAGCCAAAGTCAGGATCACGAATAAGATACGGAACGCTGTCGGATCCACCCCGAAATAAGCCCCAAGCCCGGAGCAAACTCCAGCCACCTTGCCGTTGGCGGGGTCACGGTACAGTTTTCTCTTGACTCGAAGGTCGTCAGGATTCCTATCCTCCTTTCGGCTGGACGTGTCCTCCCTAGTAAAAGCGTCATCTTTAGACTCTTCCTCAATGGCTTCCGGCTTGCCCAGAGTGGCGATCACTGATTCCACCATTGGCAAGGTCACGACTCCTCCCCTACCGCATTGCTCCAGAAGAAGCTCGGACATCCTCTCCTCAATCCCCTCCATTACCTCCGATCCGCTTTCGATCTTGGAATAGAAAGCCTCAAGCTCAGACAAGTACTCCTTTGCCGCCACACAGGCATCATCTTCAACGCCAAACACATAGCCGCCTATGCTTACATACTCGACAGGTTTCATCGCTATCTCTCTTTAATAGTCTTAATAGTGTCCACAATTTCCTGCCAGGCGGTGTCCATATCGAGGAGCTGCTGGCGACCTTTCTCGGTGATACAGTAATACTTCCGGGGCGGGCCCTGGGTAGATTCCTCCCAACGGTATGAGAGGAGACCTTGGTTCTTCTGCCTGATAAGAAGGGGGTACAAAGTTCCCTCCACGACTATCATATTGGCCGCCTTCAAATCGTCCAGAATCGACGAGGCATAAGCCTCCTTTTTGTTCAGGATGCTGAGTATGCAATACTCCAGCACCCCTTTGCGCATCTGAGAGCGCACGTTTTCAGCACTGTTTTCCATAGAAAGATCTCCTATTTCTTATAATAATCGCTGAATTTCGCCATATTCTCCGCAGTTGGTTCCAGACCTCTCATCTCGCATTTGTCAGCGGGAGTCTTGGCTAAAGGAACGACTATCCAAAGGACAAGGTACACCAACAAGCCGGTACCCCAAAGCAACAGGGCTAGCAACAGGATAATCCTGACAATCGTGATGTCGATATTGAGGAAAGATGCCACTCCGGCACAGACACCTCCAATCGCCTTGTTGTCAGGATCCCTGAAAAGGCGTTTCTTCGCCTCTCCTTTATCCCCTGAATATGAGAAATCCGGTCCCGTTCCGGTTCCTGAGCTTGTCGAAGGGCCTGAGCCGGTCGAAGGGCCAGAGCCTGCGGAAGAACTTGTCCCTGCAGAAGTGCCAAACGGCTCCGCCGACCCGTCGGGCATACCGAGTTGTCCAACGACTTTGCTGACAAGCGCAAAGTCAACAACCCGGTAAGAAGCGCCACCTATTCCCTCGTCGAAAAGCTCAGCGATCCTTGATTCCAGGTCAGACATGACCTCGTCCCTAGCGGCTTGGGAGTCGCGATTGAGCCTCGCCTTGAAATGGTCAAAATAAACAGAAAGCCTGTTGTAAGCATCCTCATCAAGGGCGAAACTACGGCCTCCTACACTTGCATTGATAACTTTTTTCATAATATTCTTTGTTTAGCAATTATTTTTCCATTGCAAAGATATAAAACTTTTCGAATACCTTGCAACACATAGTACCTAAAAATTTCAAAAAAATGTTAAATTTGTGAAAATAAGACAATCTCATGAAACGTTCCCTTCTTCTGATCTCAAGCATACTGATGCTTTGCGCCTGCACATCCCAGGCCCAGAATTACGAGTCGAAACGCCCCGCCCCTGACCAGCGGCTGTTCAAATCCACCGCCGTGGAGAACAAAATAACCCAGATTCAAGGCCAACTTAAAAACAAGCGCCTTGCCTGGATGTTCGCCAACTGCTACCCTAACACCCTGGACACAACCGTCCATTTCGGGAAAGACGAGAATGGCGACTGGAGGACATTCGTTTACACAGGAGACATCCACGCGATGTGGCTGCGCGACTCCGGAGCCCAGGTATGGCCCTACATCCAGTTGGCCAATGAGGATGAGGAACTCAAGAACATGCTTGAGGGTGTGATCAACTGCCAGTTCACGTTGATAGCCCTCGACCCTTACGCCAACGCCTTCAACGATGGCCCCAAAGGTAGCGAATGGGAGTCCGACCTGACGGACATGAATCCTTGGGATCACGAGCGCAAATGGGAGATAGACTCCCACTGCTACCCGATCCGCCTCGCCTACCAGTATTGGAAGGTAACCGGAGACGATTCCATATTCGGAGACAAATGGCTGACCTCGATCAAGGCCACCTTGAAGACTTTCAAGGAGCAGCAGCGCAAGGACGGCCCTGGGCCTTACCGCTTCGCCAGGGTCACTGACAGGCAGTTCGACACAAAGTCCAACGATGGAAGAGGCAACCCCGTGAAACCTTGCGGCCTCATAGCCTCCGCTTTCCGCCCTTCCGATGACGCTACCATATTCGAGTTCCTTGTACCTTCCAACTTCTTCGCTGTCACCTCTTTAAGAAAAGCCGCGGAGGTCTTGAAGACCGTCAACAAAGACGAGAAACTCGCCAAGGAGTGTGAGGACCTCGCCGCCGAGGTCGAGAAGGCTCTTAAGGAATATGCCGTCTATGACCATCCGAAATATGGCAAAATCTACGCTTTCGAGGTCGATGGCTTCGGGAACAGGCTCCTGATGGACGACTCCAATGTCCCCAGCCTCCTCGCTATGGCTTACCTTGGAGATGTTGATATCAACGACCCCATTTATCAGAACACCCGCCGCTTCGTCTGGAGTGAGGACAACCCCTATTTCTTTAAAGGGACAGCGGGAGAAGGAATTGGTGGTCCGCACATCGGCTACGACTACATCTGGCCGATGAGCATCATGATGAAGGCCTTCACTTCCCAGGATGACCAGGAGATCAAATGGTGCGTCGAGACCCTGATGAAGACCGACGCCGGCACAGGATTCATGCACGAATCCTTCTTCAAGGATGATGCGAAGAAGTTCACCAGAGCATGGTTCGCATGGCAGAACACCCTCTTTGGAGAACTCATCATCCACCTTGTTGACAATGGCAAGCTCGATTTACTTAACTCAATCAAAGTCAAATAGTTCCCATGCGAATAAATAGAATCCTGGCGCTTGCGGCGATCAGCGCCGCGGCTCTTTTAGGGTGCTGTAAGACACCCAAGCCGGTGGCTATCACCGGAATTACCGAGAACGAGGTGGCAAAAGAATATCTGGAGACAGTGTCCTACCCCGACGGCAACTATGAAGAGACATCTATCCCCCGGTTTGACTCCTTGAAGACCGATTTCCGCAAGGACCAGCCAGCTCCGCTCGTAATAAACTGGGAGAATGACGGAACGTTCAGCGG
>OMQO01000262.1 GCA_900313275.1 uncultured Bacteroidales bacterium | reverse complement strand
GCAGGGTTCGACGCCAGTGGCAAACCGTCCAGGGGGATCACTTACTACAGTCTCCCTCTCTCGGACAACCGCTACTCCATCCAGAGCGAGTTGAATATGGCATCAGCTAAAGCCCCGCTGAGCGACTCCAGGTCGCTTTTCAACAAATCCCTCGACTTGAGGACGGTCAACACCCTGACACCCTCCGATGATGTCAAGACGGGGGCGACGTTCTCATATTCATGGGACGAGAGAAACTCCTCAGACTCAAGGATATCCGTGTATCACTTCGAGGATAGGCCCGACAAGATGATCACCCGGATTGAGGATCGGATAGAGAGGAATGCCAAGATGACGGGCAAGATCAGCTATTCCGACAACTCCCCAAAACACTATATTTCCGACGCGTTGTTCGCCGACATGGGGAAAGGTTTCGGGACAGCCTCTGTGTCCGGGGACGACATCCTCGGCCAGCGGGGGGAGAGAAAGACCTGGGACATAAACAACAACTTGGGCGTCCTTTTCAAGACTGGATCCGGCAGGGCGCTCGGGGTGAAAAGTTACACGCAGATGTCCGGCTTTGCCGAGGGTCTTGACATCCAGACCGGGCCGCAAACGCAGGACATCCGCTCCTCCGCCATCTTCGAGGACCTGTCGCTGAGCGACATCAGCCGCGTGAGGGGCGACTTCTCATTCTCTCTCCAGCCGGTATTGAAGTGGACCCTATTCGAGAGGTCATCCTCCCTCAAGGGCATGACGGAAGATGAGATCCACGGGCGGAAGGAGGACAAGTCAAGGGCTACTTATCTGACAGGGGGCCTGGACTGGAGCGTGTTCTACCGGAAAGGCCGGTTCAGCGCCAGCGTCCGGGGGAATATCCATTACGACCGGGCGAGCTACGGATCCTACAAGACGGGCAGGTTCCTTTCCGATGAATCGATTGGGGTCAAATACGAGACGGGAAGGCTGATGGCGTCGGCCGGCGGAGGGGTCTCGACCAGCCGTCCGGACATCCAGGACCTCGGGTCCGTCCTGATTCTCTACGACTACGACGGCCTCCGGAGAGGGCAGGAATCGCTTGCGTTCCTTCCCGAGCGTTATGTCCAAGGAGAGGTGGTCCTCAGGGAGCCGGTGAGCGGCTGGTACCTCAGGGCGAGCTCAAGATTCGACAAGACCGAGAGCCTCCTCGGCGGCAGGGACGTGCTTGAGAATTACATCCTGAGCTACAACACAGATGAGACGGTGGGACACGGGATGTGGGCCAGTTCGGCGGAGATCACCAAGGGGCTATATTCCATCAACGGGAAAGTCTCTGCGAGGGTGGTTTACAACCGCTCCTCCTCAACCCTAAGGCAGAACGGGGTCTCGACCGGTTACGTGTCGAAACTCCTGTCCCCTTCAGTGGAGTTGTCAACCTCTCCCTTAAGTTTCTGGAATATAACAGGTTACTCCGCCGTAAGCTTCTTCAGGACGGAGGCGGGCGGAGACCACGTTGGGAAGACCATGAGCGCGACCGCGTCCGTGACAAACTCCTTCTATCTCAGCGAGAGGATCTCAGCCGGGGTGGTCACGGACATCTTCCACAACTCCACCGTGGGCAAGACAACCGTCTTCCCCGACGCTTTCATCACCTGGAAAGGCCCCAGGAAACTCCGCCTGAAGCTTCAAGCCAGTAATCTGTTGAATATGAGAGAATATTCCTATGTCTCGATTAATCCCTTGATGGAAACGACTTACAGTTACCGCATCCGCCCGCTTTCCATCATGCTCTCCGCCGACTGGACGCTCTGAAAGATTCTTCACTTCGTTCAGAATGACAAAGGAAATAAGGCAGCGGTTATTTTCCTAAACTCTATTTTTTAATATATTTGTAGAATCTTCATTATTGTGATGGAGAGACTATAATTGCATATTATAACACAATAAGAGTAAAATAGTAATGGGATTATTGGAAGGAAAAGTCGCCCTTGTGACGGGCGCCGCGAGAGGAATCGGAAAGGCGATCGCGCTTAAATTCGCCTCCGAAGGAGCTGATGTGGCATTCACCGACCTTGTTATCAACGAGGCCGCTGAGCAGACAATCAAAGAGTTAGAGGCATTTGGCCATAAGGTGAAGGGATACGCTTCCAACGCCGCCAACTTCGAGGAGACCCACGCTGTTGTGGAGCAGATCCTCGCTGATTTCGGCAGGATTGACATTCTTGTCAACAACGCTGGTATAACCAAGGATGGCCTCATGATGAGGATGACTGAGCAGCAGTGGGATGCTGTCATCGGAGTCAACCTCAAGTCTGCATTCAACTTTATCCATGCCCTCACTCCTATTATGGCTCGCCAGAGGGGTGGAAGCATCATCAACATGTCTTCAGTTGTAGGTGTCTCCGGTAACGCAGGCCAGTGCAACTATTCAGCCTCGAAGGCCGGTATGATCGGCCTCGCCAAGTCTATCGCCAAGGAGATGGGACCTCGCGGCATCAGGGCTAATTGCATTGCCCCCGGTTTCATTATTTCCGACATGACCAACGCCCTCTCTCAGGAGGTGCGTGACGCTTGGACGAAGCAGATTCCTCTGCGCAGGGGTGGTACTCCCGAGGATGTGGCCAATGTGGCTCTGTTCCTCGCCAGCGACCTTTCCAGCTATGTCAGCGGACAGGTCATCCACTGCTGCGGAGCGATGAACTGCTAAATGTATCCTCTCCCTAAACTCTCGACCCTCTTCGAGGGCAAGCCTGACACACTTGTCGGGCAGCTTTTCAGGTATGGAGTGGTGGGAGGAGTCTCATTCATAGTTGATTACGGCAGCCTTTGGCTTCTCACGGAGAAGGCGGGGCTGCCTTATCTTTGGTCAGCGGCGATCG
>OMQO01000278.1 GCA_900313275.1 uncultured Bacteroidales bacterium | reverse complement strand
GCCCCTGTGCTGTATGGATAAAGGCCCCACACATAGTCCTTCGAGTCATCGTCGTCATTGCTGCTTCCGGTGCTAGACGCTATGTAGCCCTTGAACTTCACGATGGGCTCGGGGCTGGTGTTCATCGAGGTGAACTCGGCCTCCTCACCGGCACTGAAGATCTTGATCTTGTCCCCTGGGGTCCAGTAGTTCTTAGACTCGGCCTCGTTGTAAGAGGTCCTCGTCTCGTCCGGAGCATCAGAGATGCTGGCCGTGATGATCACCTCGCGGAGCTCTTTCTGCTGTCCCTCGGCCTCAGGGCCTTGGATGTCTAGCTCCCCACTTTGGCAAGAGGCAATGGCAAGCATGGCTGCCAAAGGGAATAAGAGTCTGAAACTCAATTTGATAGGATTCCTCATGGTATTGTTCATTTTATTAATCTCTTACTTACAAAGACTAAAGGTCAGCACTGATAATGTCTGAGAAGGTTGTATATGAAGGGTTATTAGCCGTCAAAGCGGTCACATAGGCATCCTTCCGGCCTGAAGGAACATGGATTGCCGTAATAGTGATGAGAACGAAAGAAGTCTCATTTTTACGGAAAGCCTCTGTCGCGAATGTAGGTGGTGTATTTCCCTCAAAATAAAGGTTCAGAGTCCGTGTATCTGGTTTCTGGAAGAATAACTCCCTCGGCACATTGGTCAGAGTGGACCCGAAATGGACGTTTGCAAGACCCGTATTTCCGAAACATCTAAAGCCCAAACTAGTTATCGCCGGAAGATGTGCTTCTTCTATACTCTGGCAATTATAAAAAGCATATTGTCCGATAGTAGTCAGGCTATTTAGATTCAGGCTTGAAGAATTAGAGGTCTCTCCAAGACCATCCAGTGCGGTACATCCCAAAAAGGCATAATCCCCAATCTTGGTGACTGAACCCGCGCCTACGACTCCTGAAAGGGTGTTGCACTTGGCGAATGTGCTGTCCTTAATCTCAGTGACCGGTCCGATGGAAGCGTACTCAAGTCCGGAACATCCGCTGAAAGCGGCCCTTCCGAGAGATGTGACACCGCGAGCGTAAAAAGATTGCATGGAGGTGCAGCCAAAGAACGCCCTGTCGCCAATGGAAGTGACTTGGGAGTTCACACCGATAGAATGGTTGTCTAATGTGCCATAGGTCATGCTGGAACAGTCTCTGAAAGCATTCTTGCCTATTGAAGTCAAAACATAATTATATTTGACAGGGAAATTCAGCAACCTCGTACAATTCCTGAAAGCCTCATCTCCGATCTCAGTCACAGTCGTGGGAAGGCTCACCCAGTCAATAAGATTGCATAAGTGAGCAGTGGTGAACGCTTTTGCCGGAACCTTTGTCACAGGACCACTGAACTTAGCGACAGCGATAGACACAGAACCATCAGAATCACCAAGATATGAAGGGTATTGACGAACATGAGCCCTGTCGGCAATTAATAGCATCGAGCTTTCAGCATTGGCTCCAAAATCCTGACGGATATTCAAGGTGGCGCTATTCTGGTTGTCCCAATAATGGTACCAGATTTCATCATCAGCTTGATAATAATAAATATGATCATACAAAGCCAGCCAATTATCGCTTGCGTTAGGATATGTGGTCGCACCCGCACCCGGAATCACCAATTGGAAGGTGTCGTTGGTATCATCGAACACGTCATCATACAGGGTCGGAGGAACCGAGCTGTCAAAACCGACTTGCCGCAGGCTCACGCACCCGGAGAAAGCATAATTCATGATACTGGTGACTGATTTCGGCATGTTGACCTCAAGCAGTTCAGGGCATTCCGCTAAGGCTCCCCATCCGATTGTGGTCACTGTTTCCGGAATATAGAGATATTTGAAGGTGCCATGTTGCATAGAAATGCCACCTATCTCTGTGACACTCGCCGGGATACTGTAATGTTGTCCTTCAAGTCCGGCGGGAGCGAAAGAAGCAAGAATGCCATTCTGGATAATGCAACGATGATCAGAGCTGATCAAATCACTGTAACCATTGAAAACAGACAGGCTTCGGCATCCTAAGAATGGGTTATCCCCTACCCCGGTCAATGAACTCGGAATACTGACTTCCGCCAACGATATGCAGTTTTGGAATGCCTTATTACCAATAAAGGTCACTCCTTCCGGAATTGAGACAGAAGTGACGTTTTCACATAAGTTGAACAAGAATTCGGGAATCTCTGTCAGATCAATAGGGAACGACAGGACGCCAACTCCAAGATTGTCGAGGTTGGCTGAAGGTGGCGTGTTGATAATCGCCCCGTATTGGGAATAGCCCGACGGAATCGTGTACTCCGCGTGAGCACCATCGTTGGTCGTGTACCAAATCTCGTTACTGGGCTGCGCGGACCTGAACCTGTCGGCGAAATAGACCCAGTTCTGTGCGGTCTTGTATTGATCCAGAAGGTTGGAAGGAACGTAGATCGGGCAGTCGTTGGTGTTGGTGACAGCCCGGCCGGCCCTGCTTTCAACGACCGAACTTGTTCTCAGGATTTTCATCCATTGCAATCCTGTGCAATTC
>OMQO01000008.1 GCA_900313275.1 uncultured Bacteroidales bacterium | reverse complement strand
GCGAGATGTTGGAGAGGTGGTTGGTGAGGTAGGTGTCGAGATCGCGTGCAATCTCGATCTGCTGATTGAGCTGCTGGGTCAGTTCGCGCATCGACATCTCTTCGAGCTCGAGGGTCGTGTTGTCGTTCTTGAGCGTCATACGGAGCCAGTACAGACCGGTCTCCTCAGGGACATGGACCCTCTGGCTCGCTACCTGTCGGCTGAGCCAAGGCTCAAATTCGACTGGAATAGCCAGATTCTCAAATGTCTTGAACTCCCCGAGAGCGTTGTAGCCGACAAGCTCAGTCTCAAGGGTGAGTTTCCCGGGATCCTTGTCAGTCATGAAGGAGCCATAATAGGAAAGATTGACCCACTCGCCAGGCTTGTTGACAGTCCAAAGATATTTCATTGGAGATATGTAATACAAGCTCTGGAAGTCTGCGATAGTCATCCCGGGAACCAGGTCATCCAGACCATCAATCTTCGGGGAACGATCATATTGGACGTATCCGTTCCACTCGTTGATAACATCGTGATGTTCAGTATAGAGCCATCCCGCGCACTTGGGATAGCGGCGGAAAGCGTCTATCATGATGTGGTAGTCCCATGTGAAATCGCAATCTCCGGCACTGCCGTGATATCCCCAGACATCACCGCACTCACTGTTGATCATCGGAGCGTCAGTCTGGACATTGTCACCGGTGAAGTTGAAATGGCTGCCGGGGAAGGTGTTGTCAACATAGTGCCTGATCTCCCTGTCCCAATCCCAACCGGGACGATAGGAGTGCCATGAGTTGATGTCGGTCTCCACATGGTCGTTCAAGCAAGCGGAGTTGTCCTCCGCGAGACGGGAAGAATCCAGGCTCTTCGTCAGATGGTGCATCGAACGGACCCATTCCTGAATCTCCGTGTCATAGCCGTTCTCCCCCTTTAATCCCCAAGTCTCGTTGAAATTGACCCAAGCGAATATCGAAGGATGGTTGTAGTCCCTCTCAACCTGGTTTCTCAAGCAGTGTTCCCAGTCCTCTCTTGCCTCTGGAGTAGGTTTGCCCCAGAAGTTCGGTGTGTCGGCCATAATCAGCAAGCCAAGCTTGTCAGCCCAATAAAGCTTGCGGGGCACCTCTACTTTGATGTGGATCCTGTTACCTGAAAGACCAAGATTCTTCGAAAGAAGTATCTCATTTTTCATGAACTCATCGCTCGGGAAAGTGTAGAAACCTTCCGGATGGTAACTTTGGTCCAAGCACAACTGGAGATAAATGGGTTTGTTATTGAGTGCCACATACTTATAATCAGCCCCAGGGAAATTGATGACTCCTATCTTACGCTGACCGAAGTAAGACTCGACCTTGTCCTGGTTTCCGAGAGACGCGGTCACCTCATAGAGGAAAGGATCGTCGAGATCCCAAAGATGCTGGTCTTTGATAGGCACCACAAAACTAGCCTTATCAGATCCGCCCATATCGCCAGTGAAGGTGTCCTGCCCGCCGGTCTTGAAGTCAAGTTTGAAGGTCTCTCCTTCAGCGGCATTAGCGGCCAGGGCGACATCGACCTTAACGGTGGAGTTGTCGATGTCGGGAGTGAAGTGTAGCGACTTGATGAAGTTCTCGCCCCTGGCCTCGAGATAAACCGTCTGCCAGATGCCTCGGGCGTTACCGTAGCCCTGTTTCCCGTACAGGTGCGCGTCACTCGAGGTGTCATCAGCTTTGATGACCAGCTTATGGGGCTTGCCTAAAGAGATGTCTGTAAGCTCGCACTCAAACGGAGTGTAGCCCCCTTTATGGCTGCCAACCTCATTGCCATCAAGCCAGACGTGAGTGTCCCAGTCGGAAGCGCCTACCACAAGAAAAACTCTCTTGCCTTTCCATGAAGAAGGGACAGTGATCTCACGGCCATACCAGCCAATGTCTCCACCATCCTCAACCTCAGAAAGTTTGGAACCCCAGGGGAACGGGACCAGGATGCTCTTGCCCATGAGCGCGAGATCCTCTCCAGCAATAACTTTCGAAGCCGCGGCCTCGTCGAAAGTGAAGGCCCAATGGCCATTGAGGTTAATCCATTCGGCTCGCTCGAAGTCCGGACGGGGATGCTCTGAAAGCGGAATAAGCCCTGTGTCCGGGTTATTTGTGCAAGCCACGAAGGCCATCGCGGCAAGAGCACAGATTATTGAGAATGACTTTTTCATGACTATTTAACTTGTTTGATTCCCTTCGGGAGGGTAACATCTGAAGACACGGACCCATCGGCGTTCTTTTTATGGCTGACTTTAATCACACCATAAGGAGTGGGGAATGTTCCCTCCGCCCACTGGAGATCGCCAAGATGAGGCTCGATCCTGACCTCGCGGAATCCTATTCCGACAGGCTCGATACCGAGCACATGACGGCTGAGCCAAGTGGTGGGACCAGAAGCCCAACCATGGCAGAAACTATGGCGCAGGCCAACATAGCACCATGCGCCTCCATCGGCATGGATGTCGAACTTGCCTTCAGGAACAACCTCGTCGATTCGGGCGGCGTTTTTGGCATCTTCATAATTGAAGTCCTCCCAGAAAGTCGTAGCTCCAAGGTCAAGCATCCTGCCCCAGTACTTGGAAATCAAGTCCATAGCCTCAGCGTAATGACCGCCCTTGGCCAGGGCCTCGAGAAGGTAATAACCCATGAAGGACGTGAATTTCTCAGGACCGTTGGCGAGAATGATCTTGGAGGCCTCCTCGGCATCAAGCATTCCCTCGATGGCCAGAAGGGCCGCGGCCTGGCTGTTACCCACATTGTCGGGGACATATTTCCTGAGTTCAGCGGCGGCCTTGGAACATTTCTCTCGCAAAGACTCGTCATTCATCCAACCCGCCATCTCGGCTCCAGCCTCAAGGGCACGGACGGAAAGGGCCTGAAGGCCGGCGTGGATGACAGCCGGCTGGTCATTGGAAGGCCAATCTATGAAACGGCCTGCCTTGTACGCCTCCTTGCTTCCGTCAAGATTCGCGATCACATTGTTCAGCAACTTATCAAGGTAGTCGCTCTGCGCCTTGAGGTAATCCATGTCCCCATACCACTGGTAGAGGTGATGCTGAATGATTATCCACCATAATGAATATGAGCAGATTCCGTTCATCCAAACGTTGGCGGGGGTTCCTTCCTTAACATAGTCAAGGCTCTTGCGGACCACCTGCTGGTCTCCGAACACGGTACCGACAGTCATGACCTCGGGATGCATGTCACCGATCCAGACCAGACGGTCGCGCTTGATTCCGTCCCAAAGGTATTCCTGCATGTTGAGATGGACGGTGTAAGCGCCTGTCTGCCAAATCTGGTTGAGACGCTCATCGTCGCACTTGAAAGAACCGAGATAAGGGATATCCCTGTACTTGGCCATCGCCCTGATCGAGACGATGGAGACATCGTCGTCATCTCCAAGGTAGTCCAAGCGGGCGAAACGGAATCCGCTATTCCCATATTCAGCGGCTCCAAGCCAAGGGACAGAGATCTCGAAATCCCTGACTGAATGCTCATTGGTGGCTGTGGTTCCAGGCTCCCGAACATCGCTGAGAGCCTCGCTCACAGACTCACCCAAACAAAGGCGGAACCTCGCGGGTTGCTTGCTTCCGGCGATCGAACGGACAATCTGGATACCACCTTGGATCTCCTTACCGAAATCGAGCAAGACCGATCCTCCTTTGGCAAAAACGGTCACCACCGGCTCGGAGGTTGACACCTGGCCAGGATACGGCCTCATGAGTTCATCGGCTCCATTAACAGTGCCTTTAGTGAGAACAACCCTTGTGGGGGTGAGAAACTCTGTCGTGAATTCCGGATGATTACCAGTATCCGCGACAGTGGTGGTCGGCTTACTGCCACAGGAGGAGACCATGGCTGCGGCAATTAAGGCCGCAAAAGTTACAAACACTTGTCTCATAGCGTATTAAATTATCAAACAAATAATCTTGAAGGTTATATATAGAAGTTGATTCCTATTCCTAACACATGTTCCGCGGGAACGCCGTTGAAGGCGTAATAGAGATAGTAGGCTTCCAGTTGGACAACCTTGGAAATGTCGTAGTCGCAGGCGACGTAATGCCTTGTCTTCTTCCACTTGTCACCCCAGGTGAACACCTCAGCAGCCAGATAGGGGGTAAAGTTGGTCCCAGGGATGGCATATTGGACTTTCAGCCTTGAACGCAGGACATCGCTCTGATCTCCGGTCTCGGGAGTCCAACCATGCTGGTAACGCCCCCTGATAGAGACCTTCAAACCTCCTTGCTTCAACGATGCCGTCAGGTCAGCGACCGCCTTGTGAGTAAGCCAGGCAGGTTCCCGTATAAAGTCGTAGGCAACGTCGAACTTCAGCCAAGGCAGGAGTTTCACGCCCAGTGTTGTTCTCGTGTACCAACATTCCAGACGCTTGTACTGGTAATTGTCGTGCTCAAAATAGAAACTGGCGAAGATGGGACTCTTGCCAAAGTCGTGGTTGACTTCGAAGAACTCCCATCCGCCGAAAGTGTTATCCTGAGCCTCCTGTGCCCCAAGTGGTTTGGAAATCAGGACAACAGGCAGGAATACCAGCAACAAGCGTATGGCGACTCCGACTCTCATAGCATCGCACCTATTCTGTCTTAAGCCTTATGTCGGAAGATGACGCCCCCACCATTATCTCCGGAAGTCCTTCAGGTACAATGAATTTCTCCTGACTTTCGCTCCAGTAGCGAAGATCCTCACGACGTAGAGGAATCGTGACCTCGCGGCTCTCCCCTTTCTTTAGGTGTACCCTCTTGAAGCCCCTCAACTCCTTGATAGGAGCCTTACCTTCATACTCAGGCAGACGGACATAGACTTGAGCCACCTCATCTCCCTCCATTTTTCCGACATTCTTGAGAGTGAACGATACCTCAAGCGTCTCACCCTTGTCGGCCACGTTGAGATTGGAATAACGGAAAGAACTGTAACTCAGGCCATAACCGAAAGGATAGAGGACATCTCCCTCGTAATATTTGTAAGTGCGTTTGGTGATGTCGTAGTCGTCGAATGGAGGAAGATCCTCAATCCTGTTGTAATATGTGACGGGAAGCCTTCCGGCGGGATTGAACTTGCCGAACAGCACATCCGCAACCGCTGTTCCTCCCTTTTCCCCTGGATACCAAGCATTTACGATGGCAGGAATGTTCTTGTCCTCCCAAAGGATGGAAAGAGGGCTTCCGGCGACAAGCACCAGGACAACGTTCTTATTGACATGGTAGAGCTCTTGGAGGAATTCCTGTTGATCCTCAGGCAGGGTGATGAAATCACGATCCTTGCCCTCCCTCTCGATTGTCTTATTGATTCCCATGACAGCCACGACAACATCGCACTCGCGGGCGATACGTCCCGCGTCGCCATAAAGCGACAACTTGTCCTGCCCAGCGGCCCTGGGAGGTATCCATCCGAGTCTGGCGATCGCGTAATCTCTCAAATTGTAGTATTCCACCTTAACCTCATAATCACGGCCGGACACAAGGTTCACCGTGGCCATGTCGGTACGGACAGAATGCCCAGCCCAAGCATCAATAATGAGCTCCCCATCCAAATAGAGACGGCATCCGTCGTCAGAGGTCATAGAAAGCGTGTACTCGCCTGACACCGATGGACGAAGGACTCCTGTCCAACGAATGCTTAGCGGTGATTCGGGCAGGAAAGGGTCGGGAGCCTGATTGCTCGGCTCGAAGTTAACCCATTCGTCAACCCTGGTCTTGGGCGCTCCTTTCAACTCCGTTCCGGAATAATACTCCGCCTTCAGTCCGCCAGGGAAAAACTCGGGAGAGATAGTCTCGGTGGCATCGGCTGCGGATACCCATGGCGCATGCTTGACTATGATGTCTTTACCTGCGGCGGCCTTGATTCCTTCCAAGATAGAGACAGGCTCAGAGGCGGGAACTCCGCTATAATCCCCGAACTCGCAAGAAGCGGCATTGACACCGACAACAGCTATCGAACGGACTTTCCCTCTTCGGAACGGAAGCATGTTCTTATCATTCTTCAGAAGGACTATGGACTCCCTCGCCATCTCGAGAGCCAAAGCCTGATGTTTCTCAGAACCAATAACTTCCGGAGATATCTTGGTGTAGGGATTGGCTTCGCCGGAGTCGAATAATCCAAGACGCATCCTGGCTGTCAAAATACGGCGGGCGGCCCTGTCGATGTCTTCATCTTTCACCATTCCGAGCTTGTACGCCTTCTTCAGTGGCTCGATGTAATAATTGTCACCACACTCAAGGTCAAGCCCGGAGAGCAGACAGAGCGCCGCGGCAGTCTCCCGCGTGGCCACATAATGATGATCCTCAACAAGGGTGCTGACGCCTCCGCAATCTGACACCACATAGCCTTCAAAGCCCCAGTCTCCCCTCAGAACCTTTGTCAAAAGCCAGGGATTGGACGATGAAGGAATGCCGTTGATGGCGTTGTAGGAGGCCATGATCGAGGTTGCGTGTCCTCTTTTGACAAGGGCCTCGTAGGCTGGTAAGTAATATTCCCTCAACTGCTTCTCGGAAATCACGGCATTACATTCGAAACGGTTGTGCTCCTCATTGTTGGCCGCGAAATGCTTAGGGGTGGAGACCACCTTGAGGTAGCGGGGATCATCCCCTTGCAGGCCTTTTACAAAGGCGGTTCCCATCTCTCCTGTCAGGAAGGGATCCTCTCCGTAGGTCTCCGGAGTCCTGCCCCATCGGGGATCACGGACCATATTCACGGTAGGAGACCAGAAAGTCAGCAGATCGCTGAACTGGTTAGTCTGCAACTTACCTTCCCCCAGTTCATTCCATCTCGCCCTCGCCTCATCGGAAATGGCGGTTGAGACTTTCAGCATAAGGTCCGGATCCCAAGAAGACGCTAAAGCGATCGCCTGTGGAAAGACCGTGAAGCGCCCGGGGCGAACCACCCCATGAAGAGCCTCGTTGCCATGGTAATATTTGGCTATCCCAAGCCTCTCATTGGCAGGAGAAGTGGCCCTCATCAGGTCTATCTTCTCATCCACGGTCATCCTTTGCAGCAAATCCTCGACTCTTTGTGGAATCGGGAGGCTCTCGTCCTGATAAGCCGGCTTCTGCGCATATGCCGCGCACACACCGGCAAGAATAGCCGCGATTACAGATAAACGTCTAAACATCAGCAATATGGATTAAAGAAGTACCCAATCTTTTTCAAGACAACTGACATGATGCTCGGTTATGCCCTTCTCATCCATCCAGCGTCGGGTGTCACGAGTCTTTAGCCAATTGTGCTCTGGAGCGGGCTCCCACACCCAAGACGGTGTGGGCCACAAGCAAGCCCTGAAATTGATGGCTTTATAGAACTCCTCGGAGCAACCGTTCTGGCCGTGATGTGCCATCTGCATGTAGTCGCAGTCGAGATATTCCTTATAGGCCGCGAGAGCCTTGTCGCCGCATTCGATACCCGCGTCGCCAAGCATCACAACGCTCTTGGAATCGTCCCAGAAACGGATGATCATAGACTGGTTGTTATAAGGGTTGGTCCTGTACTCAGGATTCGCCACTCCAAGAACCATGATGCCTATGTCATCGATGTCAAAGCGCTGTGTAAGGCTGTGAATGTCAAGGAAATCAGTGTTACCGACATGGTCATCCATCGCCCGGTAATAGCGCCTGGCGTTGTCGGCGCTGCCAGACTCAAGATTAAGATACTCGTCTGAGACTCTGGAATAGATCACCTTGCCGATTGTTACTTCTCTCATGTCGTTGAGAATCGTGGCCATCGCTTCCATATGATCCTCGTGAGGGTGGGTGATGAACCAGAGGTCCACATGACCACCCGCCTTCATGATGTGACCGCGAAGATTCTCGGCATCAGAAGCGAAACCACCGTCAACCACGATGACCTTGCCTCCGGCGGTCTTGAACAAATAGGAGTTTCCGATGGTGTCGGTGGCCGACGTGATTTGGGTCATCGTGAAATGGCCCTTCTTCTTCGGCCCGAACAACTCTTCAGCCTTCTTTTCCTCGGGAGTGATCTTTGGAGCGCAACCAACCAGGGCGAATCCGGCAGCCGCTGTGCCTGATACCTTGATGAAATCTCTTCTATCCATGCTTTGGTGTTATTAATGTTGTCTGATTTAAGAGTTTATAAATATAGCGAATCTTTTCGTAAAAAAGAACCTTATTCATCATTTTACGAAAACCCTTCCACTTGAAACGGCTTTTTCCTCTGCGTTTTTACCTAGCCAGACCTCGAACCAGCCCTCTTCAACGCCAAAACGCAAGTCTTTATCCCACATGGCGAAACGACGATAAGGGACCTCAATCTCTACATCCTTGCTCTCCCCAGGCTTCAAGGAAACCCTCTTGAACGCCACAAGTTCCTTGAGTGGCCGGGCAACTGAAGCGATCTCGTCATGGGCATACACCTGGATCACCTCATCTCCCTCGATATCTCCCGCATTAGTCACTTTGACCTTGATCTTCAGAGGCTCATCTTTCCCGAGCGACTCCGGCATCTGGAAATCACTGTAAGTGAACGTGGTATAGCTAAGTCCATAACCAAAAGGATAGAGCGGCTTGCCATCGTTCTCGACATAGCCGTAGCCTCTTCCGCTGGGCTTAATCGAGTAGTAGTAGGGATTCTGGCCAATGCTCTTAACCCAACTCACGGGAAGGCGGCCTCCAGGGTTGGCGACACCTGTGATCACATCGGCGATAGCCCTTCCGCCCTGCTCTCCGGGATACCACGCCTCCAACACGGCAGCGGCGCTGTCCACCCAGTCAGTTATGTCCACGACAGCACCGTTCTGAAGGACAACTATCACGGGCTTTCCGGTCGCGATCAGGTCACGAACCATCTTCTCCTGATCCACATCTATACTTGTCAGAATAGTGTTGTCAACAATGACTCCGTGGGTCTCCTCACTACCCACAGTCATGTGGGTTGATGGGAGTTTGAAACTGCTGCGGTCCGCCCCTTCATCCTCAGTGATCGAAGGGAAAAAGAACAACACGTCGCAAGTTCTGGCGAGAGACGCGACCTCCTGTCCCGGCTTGTTCAGCACCACATCGGCCGTACCTTTGAACGCATCTTTCAACCCTTGCAGCGGAGTCACCCCGTCTCCCTTCCATCCTCTTCTCGGGCCGTTGTAATCACCCAAACTCAAGACATTCGCCCCAGGACCATAAACACCTATCCTTCTGACACTTCCGGGTTTCAAAGGCAGAATTCCTCCGTTTTTCAGCAAGGTCATGGACGCTTTGGCGGCCTCATAGGCGAGAGTCCTGTGTTCCTGACTCCGCACAATCAACGCAGCTTTCTCAGGATCCACAAAAGGATCTTCGAAGAGGCCCAGCTCAAACTTGACGCGCAAAACCCTGCGGACACTCTCGTCCAAGGTCTCCCGGCTGACTTTTCCCTCCCTGACGAGATCCAAAAGGCTCTCGCTGGTTCCCGCCAACTGGAGATCAAGACCGTTCTCAAGGCAAAGAGCGAGAGCGTCTTCATTTGTCTGGGCCATCTTATGGCCTCCGCACACACCCTCAACACCGCCGTAATCGGAAACCACGATTCCCTTGAAGCCCCACTCTTTCTTCAGGATATCCTTAAGCAGCACGCTGTTGCAGCTGGAAGGCACTCCATCAACAGAATTATAGGAGGCCATGATTCCCCTGGCTCCACCCTCTTCCACACAGACCCTGAAGGGCTCAAGATAGACCTCACGGAGAGCCCTCCAAGAACTCATGGAAGCGAATGAGTCGTGTCCTCCCTCGCCATAGTTGTCAACATAATGCTTCGGGGTGGCCACGATGCCCTGACCTTCAAGACCCTTGACATACGAGAGGCCCATCAAGGAGTTCATCAGCACATCCTCGCCATAGCTTTCCTGCGTCCTGCCCCAGCGCTGGTCACGGGTCACGTTAACCACGGGGGCATACACCTGGCGCACTCCAACAGCCCTGAGCTCTTCGCCAACCGCTTGGCCCACTTTATAGTACAATCCGTCATCAAAGGTGGCTGCCATACCGATACTCTGCGGGAAGCAGGTGGCATAGCAACTTTGAGCTCCGTGCAGAGCCTCTCCATGCTGCAAGACCGGAATACCCCAACGGTTGGCCTCGATAGACAGACGGGTGTCCTCATTGATCACCTCCGCGGCCGACTTAGGATCGGCGTCACGACCAGCATCCGGAAGGAAATGGCCAGGATTCCTGACATGCCCCTTGGAGTAGTTCCTTTCGTTCCACTGGTTAGGGAAAAGCAACTGCGCGCTGATCTGTGCCACTTTCTCCTCCACGCTCATCCTGCCGAGCAGATCCTCGACCCTTTCCTCGACAGGAAGGTTCTTATCCCTGAACTTGAAGTTGCCTTCCAGTTTCACCGGGCCGGCCTTCTGATCAAAGCCGTGCTTGCCCGGGCCTACAAAAGCGTTGACATTCATCCACGGGATGTTGACCTCGGCCTGAGTTCCAGCCGGAACTTCGACATCAAAATGGGCTTTATCACCTGAGCGCTTGAAAGAAACCGACACTGTACCCTTGACAGTAGGGAAAGACAAGCTGCATTCGTCGAAAATATGCTCGTCCGGACTGACAGAGAACTTTGTCCAGCCGGCTTCCAAAGGATAGACACCGAACATCTTGGTCGGGAACACGGCCAGAGGGCCACCGCTCCAGGCGTGGTTGACTGAGCCGCAATCCCAATCACCGTTCACTCCCACATTCCAGTTCTCGAACAGGGTGTCGAAGTCAGGATGATTCACCATAAACTCGTAACGCCTCTTTGTCCTCTCAAGGGCGTAATCACCGTGACCGATGACGAAAAGCGCCTCCATCACATATTTCTCCATGTAAGGACTGGCGTGCTCCTCCTTTTTAAACACCTCAAACAGAGCGTCATACTTGTCAGGGCCAGCTATTCCGGCAACAACCGCCAGAGCCTGCACACGCTCGTCAGTCTCTCCGGTGTAGTCCGGATGGCGATAGCAAGTCCCCGTCCAGGCGATCTTGTTGATTGCGTCCCTGAGCTGCTCCATCTGGCCCCAATAGGCGGAGCCGCGTTGGGTTTCCCCGACCAAATCACACATATCCGAGACCGAGCGGAGGGCCAGGCAATACCACATCGCCTGAAGCAGGCGCATATCCCGATTGTCGCCCCAGTCGCCCCAGTTCCAGTCGCCATCGTGCCACTCGGTAATGCCATCTGAGCCAATCTTGTAGGTCGCCAGATATCTTTCGACGGCAGGAAGAACCTGCTCTATGGTCTCCTTGTCTCCAGTGTTCATATAATAAGTCCAGAAGCCGTAAGGGCCGACGGCCGCTAACATCTGGCATGGCAGCTCGACACCGTAATTGCCGGGAATCGGCGAGAAAAGGATGTCGTCGTCCCTCTGCCAAGAGGCGAGCTCTCGGATTCCTTTCCTTACAAGGGCGTGGAGGGAAGGGGAATATGTATAAAAACACTCCCCCAAAATGGTCACGATGTCGCCCCACCATTGGCCTCGCTCGCGCTCAGGACAATCGAAGAAGTTGTCACGGGCATTAACATATATAGTCCGTAAACCTTTCTCCCAGAACTTGTTGAAGAATGGATCAGAGCAACTGAACTTCCCGTCGGGGGTGGTGTCATAGCCGGTCTCGCGATATTTGATGCCGGTAATCTCCGCACCATGATCCACGGTGAGTATTATCTTCATGCCATTCATCCAGCCAAGGGACTCATATTCCTGCTCACCGGCTTTGGTGATGTACTCCGCTCTGACGCAGTCAGCGCCCACATGGGCATGGTCTGTCTCGATGAGAATCCTGCGGCCGGACTTGTCGGATGTGACAGCGATAATCGGAGTCATCTGCATGTTGTGAGGAAGCCTTGCCACGACGGTGTCCCTCTCGGCACCAGGGTGTTTCTCAAAGGCTATGTCTTTGATTCCAAAGTCCTTCCACATTGGAATAGGGCGCCTGAAAAGCGGACCGAGGGTACTCTCCCCCACGACTGCCGGAGAGAATCCATCAATATCTCCAGACATCCAATCCCCTATGTCCTCCCTGGCGTCAAACTGTATGCTGGGCTCAGATAGACGGAAGTTCGGCTCCGGACAATTAGCCTTGCCATAAGCGGGGAGAGTCCTTGCCATCCAGCTGGCATCACTGGTAAGCGAGACCGCCGGACAGTCAAACCAAAGCTGCGGATGGTCTGAGGTTTTATGGGAGAATCCGTCTTTACCGAAATATTCCATAAGAACGGCTATCTTGTTCTCACCCTTTCTGAGGAAAGGAGCTATGTCAACCAAGTCGAAATAGCTGGCTTCAGGGGTAGGGCCCCTCTTAAGGCCACCCTCGAACACGGCGAGTTCCCCGTTGATCCATAACCAATACTTGCTGTCAACAGCGATCCTTGCTTCTGCCAACGAGGGAACTTCCTCAATTTCAATGTCTTTACGGAAGGCAAGCCATTGGTTTGGAATCCCCGGCTCAGCATCCTGGGCCGTTATGGTCTTGTCTTGGATCAGAGTCTCCTCGACCGGGACGAAAAACGGATCGGCCTGGTTCACCTTCTCTTTAGGTCCGCACGAAGTGACCGTCAAAGCTATCGCCAGCGATAACACAAATACTATCCTTCTCATTATCTGTCAGTAATTAATTATCAATCTCTTTTGCCCAATCTTTCAACATGTCTATGGCCTTGCAAAGTACACCGGCGGAACCTTTGAACGACGAGGAACCGCTCGGAACGCAACCTGGAGCATACCACTCATAAAAATCACCATTCACAATCACCCTGTCTATCATCGGACGGATCTCCTGATATGCCTCAGCGACAAAACCGTTCCTGACCAGCTGCTGGATCATCCTTCCTCCGAACCATGTCCAATCACCACCGTTCTGATAATTGAACGGAGAGGCCATCCAGCCAGGGAAGAACCCTGGAGGGTAGGTGGGATAGACAGTAAGGCCTATTGAGGGCATACCAGACTCTTTCACATTCCTGAGCATGTCCTCGTTGACCTTCCGGATCTCCTCTTTTGAAAGGATGTCGGCCTCGATGGCTATCGCTGTGCCGCCATGGTAATAAATCCTGCTCTCATCAAAGTCCATGGCCGATTTGTTGCCTTGAGGATAAAGATGCGGGATAAACTTTTGATTCTTCTTATCCCATAAATCACGACGGATATTGTCAGCGAACATCCGTCTCATCGAATCCCATTTCTTATGTCCGGTCGGGTCCAAGTACGTCATATCCCGAAGGGCTATCACCATCATGGCGTTGTCATAGACATCTATCGTGACGGTGGATTCAGGGCCGATGTCCACACAGTTGACTGGATCATCTTCCACATCCCCCCAATCCGCGGTCAGCGCACCCGTCAGAAGGTTGTGATCAGGATCAAGTTTCTCTTTCATAAGATATTCCACCGCCTCGGAGAGCCTTCGAAGCACTGTCTTTCCAGCGACTTCCTCCTCAAGGAAAGCCCTATCGCCAGTTTTCTCGACATATTTCCGGACAGCCTGGATCAAAGAAGTCTCCTGATCAGTCTCGACGGTGTTCTTGAAACCGACCATGTCAGGAGCGTTGGGCAATTCGTAGGTATCGGGGTCATCCCATTTAAACTCCTCCCTGGGAACAAACCCATCCAGTATCTCCCCGTTCTCCTGCTGCATGCGGAAAAAAGTGGTCAACGCTTTCTTGACATCCGCCGGCTCGACAACTTCCAAAATCGTCTCTATGAAGGTGTTGAAATCACGAATCCAGGTCTGGATGTAACCGTCTCCGGCATTATAACCTCGGAGAAGCAACTTATGGCCCATGCTATCAACGACATCAAGGGTATGGTCAGATAGGATGGCGTGAGCGAGCTCTTTGTCACTGTCATTCCATGCCTGTGCTTTTGGACGGGTGGAGCATGATCCGGCCAGAATGACTACGGCGGACAATAGCGAGAGTGATAATCTCTTCATAAATATACTACTTATTGAAAATAAACGGTTTCCCGGCTTTGAAACTGACCTTCTTAATCTTGTTCCCATATCGGACGGCATACTTGCATGTGTGATCAGGGACAATTGTGGCGGACTGGAGAATTCCCCCTTTCCAGGTGATGTCCACTGTGAAACCACCTCTCGCTCGAAGACCTTTCACCTGGCCGTCCGCCCATTCGGACGGAATGGCCGGAAGCAGGTGAATCTCACCGGCATGCGATTGGAGAAGCATCTCGGCTATGCCGGCCGTCCCACCGAAATTGCCGTCAATCTGGAATGGAGGATGGGTGTCGAAGAGGTTATTCTGCGTGGACTTGGAAAGGAGAGCATTCACATTCGCTCCAGCCTCTTCACCGTCCCTGAGGCGGGCGTAGAAATTGACAAGCCAAGCCCGGCTCCAGCCAGTGTAGGAACCCTGGCGGGTGACTGGATCCTCATTGTACTTACGCCTGCGCTCGATTGTCCGTTTCGCCGCGGCGAAGAGCTCGGGGTTATTATCCGTTATGACCGTGCCCGGATAAAGCCCGAAAAGATGGGACATGTGGCGGTGGCCTGGTTCGACCTCCTCATAATCCTCAATCCATTCCTGGATGGTGTTGTAACGCTCGCCGATCTTGATCGGGGGAAGTGAGGCGATGGCCTTTCTCAAAGTGTCCATGAAAGCCTTGTCTTCTCCCAGGATGGCACCAGCCTTCAGGCAGGCGTTGAACAGTTCAAGGGATATCTCAATGTCCATCGTCGCCGAATATGTCAGGTTAAACACCTTGCCGTCAGACATCTTATAGGCGTTCTCAGGAGAGTTGGAAGGAGCGGTGGCAAGGTGGCCGTTCTTGTCTGTGACCATGAACGAGAGCAAGAACTCCGCAGCCTCGCGCATTGCCGGATAGGCCTGAACGCGGAGATATTCCTTGTCACAGGTGAAAAGATAGTGATCCCAAAGGTGGAGAGTCAGCCAAGGCCCGGCGATCGGGAAGGTTCCCCAACCGACACCATCGCTGATTGAAGTGTGTCCAAAGGGGTCCGCGACATGGTTGACCGTCCATCCCTCAGCCCCAAAAGTCTTTCTCGCGGTCACACGGCCAGGCACTCTGATAGCATTGATCCAGTCGGAAAAGGGAAGGACTGTCTCGGAAAGGTTGCACACCTCGGCTGGCCAGTAGTTCATCTGGATGTTGATGTTGGTGTGGTAATCAGCGTTCCATGCGGCGTTGATGTCCTCGTTCCAAATGCCCTGCAAGTTGGCCGGAAGCCTTCCCGGACGGCTGGAAGAACCTGCGAGAAGATACCTGCCGTACTGGAAATACAAGGCGGCAAGGGCCGGATCGGACTTACCTTCTTTCATCCTGGCGAGCCTCAGGTCAGTCGGAACCTCCGCCAGCGACGGATCCCCCAAAATGAGAGACACCCTACCCATAATTGACTGTTGGTCCTTAACATGGCTGTCCTTCAAATCAGCATACTTCTTCCCCTCAACAGCTTGGATCCGGGCATCGCATAGAGCGGCGGGATCAATGGAACGGTCAAAGTTGAGCTTGCTGAAATTGTAATCCGTGTTCATCGCCACCAGGATCACGACCTCGTCTGCCTTATCCACGAATATGGAATTACCGGCAGCGGTAACAGAACCACCTATGTTCAAGGCCTTTATCTTTCCCGCGAAACGCATGTGCGCACCGGCTTTCCCATGGCCATGATTCGGCAGGTCGATAAGTTGGCCGGAAACAGCAAGCGATGACGGGCCGTCAGAGCGGGCACCTGCGTTCTCTACCCTGTCGTAACTCAACTTGAAAGTCAAAGCGCCTGGCCGGTCGGCAGAAAGCCAGACCACGATAACATCGTCCGTCCTCGAAGCGAAGACTTCCCTGGAAAACTTCACGCCCCCCGCTGTGAAAACCGTGGAGGAAATCCCGGACATCAGATCCAAAGACCGCTTGTAGCCGGTTATCCCATTGGGATAGAAACCTTTAGCGTTATCAGATCCCCTGTCGAAGAAATCTATCAGCAAATCTCCAAAAGTCTGGTAGGAACGAATCCTCAAAGGATCTCCCGCCAATGTCTTTTGCGCCAAATCATTTGCCTCAGCTATCTTCCCTTCCAACAACAATTTCTGAATCCGCGGCATCACAGCCGCGGCATCCGCGTTTCCATCTTCAGGACATCCCGCCCAGAGGCTTTCCTCATTGAGCTGGATGGTCTCGTTCCAAGGGTTGCCATAAACCATTGCCCCTATCCTGCCGTTACCAACAGGGAGGGCTTCATTCCAATCCTTCGCCGCCTGGCGGTACCATAAGGTTGTCGTCTTGTCCTGAGCTCCGAGAACAACCCCGGCCAAAAGCGAGACAAATAACAGCAATTTTCTCATAATTATGTGGTTAAAGAATTATCAGACAATTACTTCTTGAAAATGAAACGATAATTGAACCTTCTGTTCGGAGCGGTGTCTCCATGGAGGCACAGTGAGATTGGATCCACCAGCTCGCCGGTATTGTCCGCCCATTTGAAGTCAAAACTCACGCTGCCCGCAGGTATTCCCAAAACCTGGGCGGGAATGGATATCTCCATCTCATTTCCCGACACGGAGTAAGGAATCTCGGCAGCCGGAACCCACTGACCGTCAGTGTATTTCATTATGGTCGTAACGTTCTGGTCCACAACCTTCTTGTTCACGATGAAGTCATAGCCATACCAACCGGTCTGAGTGTTCTGGTCAGCATCGATCAGCAGCAACATCCAATCCTGGCCATCGCTTGGAGATATTCCGGAACCGCATTTGACATAGAAGCACACATCGCCAGTCTTGGTCAGGGCGACCTTTGAGTCCTGGATGTCATTACGGCCGGTTGAGTCGGTGTAATGGAGGCCGCCATAACCATCAGCGTCACGGAAAGTCACGTCTCCACGAGTGTCGCGATAGGTCACATCAACCTTATTCCAATCCTTGAAACTACCGTCTATCGATATCTTCTTGAACCCCTTATTGACCGGGATAGGACGGACTCCCTTGTAACGGCGGATGTTCTCGGCCATCTGCATGTAGTAGTTGTCCGTATAGCCTCCTTTCATAGGTTGGATCGTGCGGTTGAACTCGGCGTTGTACTGGTCTATGAACCTGAAAGGATTCTCAGGACGGCGAAGGAACTCTATCTTATTTCCCTTGTCCCACATTCCGGCGGTCCACTCGTTCCAGTCATTGAGGTAAAGGAACTCCGGATCGCAGGAGATGGCGTCATCCCAGCGCTCCTGGAAATATATTCCATAGCCCTCCGGATGCTCCACCTTTTTCCCCAACCAGGGAACATAGGCGGGAGCGGGCATGTCATATTCATCCAACTCAGGCTCTCCAAATTCCCTGGACCAGGACTTTCCGACACCGATCGGAAGTGGACCATCATCCAGTCTGACAGGGTGTTGGGCGGGAGTGACCGCCGCCTCCTCCCTCTTGCCATTATGGGTAGAGAGAAGCTCTATCGGCTTCATTTTCACGATGTTAGTGTCAGCCATCGAATAGCCGAAACTCCAAGTGTCCTCAGTGCCAATGCGCCGTTTGCCGTGCTCCTGATAGAACCCCCACCACATATCCCGCAAGGTGAAGTACTCGAATATCTCCTTAGGGTAGCTATCAGCGGTGACCGAATATTTGCCATTGGCGTCCTTAGATGGATCGGCATTATAAAGAAGCAAGGGCTTCCCGTCCCAATAGAACCAGAGGTCAGAGAATTTATTCTCCTTGTAGTAGCGCTCATAGAGTTGCTTCACCACATCGACAGGCTTGTTATTGTAGGACCAGAAAACGAACTGAGGAGTGCGGTTCCCTTCCTCGCGCATCTTCATCATCGTCGAGAAGAGTATCTCCCACTCGTCCCAGTAGCAAACTCCGTTCGTGACATCCATCACAAGCACATCCACTCCGGCATCCTGAAGCATCGAGATGTCTTTGCGGATCACCCACTCGTCCTGACTCAAGAAATAGCCCATCTCCGGCTCTCCCCAATGGTACATGTGGTATTTCCAAAGAGGGTTGTTCTGATTGTAACGGGCTGTAGGGTCCTCCGCGAGAATCTTGGTCACATCGGTGTAGGGTCCAGGAAGATCATGGTTACCTTTCGCATGCCAAGTGATGTAGAACATGCCCACAAAACGTCTTTGGTCGGTTTTCACTTTACCGACAGAGTCAATCAACGGCATCTGCCGTCCAAGAGCGTCAGTGGCCACCCATGTGTCGCTCATGAGGTCAGAAGGATCGTTGACAGAAGCCCTTCCACAGGAAGCCAGGAGAAGGATCGAGACTAATATGAAGAATCTTTTCATCGTCTAGGATTATTTATCAAGTTGATAGATGAAATCATCAAAGTACGCCGTTCCGGCGGAACCCAAAGTATTGAAACTGAACAATGCCGGACGAGCTCCCTTCCAATGGCCGAACCATGCGGTGAATATCTGTCCAGCCGGCAGAAACTCCTGACCGTCAGTGCTGTAGGAGAATAAGAATATGTTGATGTTTGAGTCGAATTTCAGCCTGAGCCAAACCTTGTCAGCATCAATTGGTGAGACAGTTCTTCTGCCATCTTCATCTTCCAAGACGATGTGTTTCGTTCCGTTTTCGACAGTTACCCCGACAAGATTGTTATTCTTTCCCATGCAGGCAAGGCCAGCATACTGTCCTTCCGCCATGGAGGAGCAATCAAGACAAGTGGTATAGGAGCCTTCATAACCCATCAGTTTCTGGGAGACTGTGTTACGAGCCTTCCAGAAAGACTCCGCTTGCAAAGCGTCAATCGCGAGGAAACCTGGACGCTTGGTCAACGACCAGCCCCCGTCGACCGGGTTGTGGTTGATCTGCCATTGGAGACCAAGCTCAGTATCACTGAAATCATCAGAAGATGCCGGCAGGGATCGCGCGGTCTTTCTCCTCGTCTTGGGTTTTGTCCAACTCTCGACAGGCTCACCTACGCCGTTTCCGTCATAGTCTTCACCGATTACAGGCCAGCCATCTTTCCAGGTCATAGGCTGAAGATAGACAACTCTGCCAAGGGGATCCCTCTTCTGGAAATGAAGGAACCACCACTCGCCATAAGGGGTGTCCACAATAGCGCCCTGGTGCGGGCCGTTGATCCCCGTGGTGCCTGTTTCCAGGACGACTTTCCTCTCATAAGGGCCATATATGTCCTTTGAGCGGAGGACTGTCTGCCATCCGGGGCCGACACCGCCCTCAGGAATGCTCAGGTAATACCAGCCATCCATCTTTAGGAACTTTGTCCCCTCAGCCGTAGGTCCCTCATACACAGTGACTCCCTCATCGAGAAGCTCTTTCCCTTCAGGCGACATCTTATGGACGATAATAGGACCGGCGCCGACCTTGCTGTGGCCAAGATACGCAGTCCCGTCCTCATCCCAGAACGGGCAGGGATCCTCCCATCCGGCAATAGCCTTGACACAATGGAGCGGGGCCCAAGGTCCTGCGGGATCCTTTGCCGTACTCATGAACAAGCCCTCATCCGGAGTGCAGAAATACACAAAGAACAAGCCGTCATGATAACGGATGGCGGGAGCCCATGAGCCCCTGCCATAGCCGTCCATCTCATCCCACCGTGACAAGTCGAAGCGGTCATAGATCTGGGAGATAAGTTTCCAATTGACAAGATCCGGAGACTCCAGAACCTGCATGCCCATAAAATGGAAGTCCGAGGCGACCATGTAATACTTGTTCCCGTGACGTATCACATCGGGATCAGAATAATCGGCGGCCAGGACAGGGTTGATGTAAGTCCCGTCACCGGCATCGCCCCAAGAGGGTGTGCTGATTGTGGAATGGCTACAGGAAACCGCTACCACAAGCGCCGCTATCAGGATTGTTTTTTTCATGATGTATATATTATTGAATATTACCAAAACCTTGATGTGTTCAGCACGGTAAAATATGTCTTGTCCACCATATTCTCATATACGAGGACACGGTCTCCCTCGTAGAAAGAAATAAAATCCTCCACATAAGTCGAAGTCGAGGGTATGTTGCAATCGTATTTAATCTCCTTAGTCGTATGGTCAAGGACCAGGAAAAAACCGTTTCTGTTGAACAGGAATGTGCAAACATCTTCTCCGAAAGGAGTCCCGTAGCAGAAGTCTCCGACGGAATTCCATCCAGGAAGCCGGATAAACGGGTCTGTATAAGCATTAGAAGACCTGTCATACAGCGCCTCACCATAAGGCGTCACCAGATAAAACAGAGGTTTCTCACGATGCTGCTTATAAATCCATAAATGTCCGTGGAACCCATACTCTTCTTCTGGGTCTCCAGGAGGGTTTGGAAGCTTGAAATGAGACCCATTCACTCCATCAGAATCCAAGTTGAAGAAACTATATGAGTTTAAAATCAGGGCTAGGAATCCCGTTCCGGCATTATCAAGCATAATATCTCTTATATGATGCTCCGTATCCTCGAAATCAGGCTCGAACTCCCGCTCCAGATACTGGTGCTTGATAACCCGGTCTCCATCACAGCTGTCTATGAGCCTGATCCTGTCACGACTCACAAGCACGGCTCCCATTCCATTTTCCGCGAAAACAACCTTATATGGAGATATTGAAGTGTAATTGTGGCGAATGTCTTCTTCGTCCGGCTCTATGGCTATTCTCTTTATTTCTCTTCCAGTGTTCGGATCGACGACCCTGATAGTTTTGGCCACCTCAGGAGTCTCATCTGTCACCAGATGATTATCAATCACATAGAGCATTCCATTGTGGGGATTAAGCGCAAGAGGCCCCGGATGGAAGTCCAAATCGATCTCTTTGAGCACCTCGAAAGACTTGGTGTCAATTTTCCTAAGCTTGTCCGGACCTATGGTGGCCATCCATAAGGTCTTCCTGTCCGGATATAGATACAATCCCGCATTCACGCCATCGAAGATTACCAACTTGTCGTAAAAAGGAATCTTCACATCTTCCGCTCGTAATTCAGAGCCATCTCCGTTGGCTGAGGAAGCGATGATTTTATTCACAGGATAAGCCCGACAAAGCATAGGCGCGGGAATAGCGAAAGAAACTGAATAATCATCCAGCCAATACACTTCCCTCTCCTCCGGGATGAGGACTTTCACATCCTTCACTTTTCTGGAGAAACGGACTATGCAGCTATCCTTACCGTTTGGATCTTTCTCAAAATTGTTGGATATTCCTTCCACCTCCGTGATAAAGATCGGCATCGCCACCCTAACGCCGAAATCCAGAGTGTCATAAGCGTTCCTGACCGAGAAGAAAGCCTCCTTATAATCCAGCCCTGTACTGTCCGGCTGGAATGACCAAGAAGCGATAAACGTGCCGCTGCCGTGCCCGGATGCTTTATTGAAGGTTATCTCAGGAGAATCCGATACAACCTTCCAATCCGAGTTCGAACGTATCTGTATCTCTTTTGTCCCTTTTAAGGACAAAGTGTTGATGGACTCAAAATCCACTTCAAGGTAGGGCGGCAATGTGGTCAGTTTGACAGGCAAACTCGTCATCCCCTCCTCAACCACAAAACTGGCCGTGTAATCTTCGTATTCGTCAGCTTTGATGGTGATTGTGTGACGACCGAAAATCAGTTTCTCAAACAAGCATGTCCCATCTTGTCCCGTCAGCCTATGCTCATAATCAATGGTGACTTCGGCTAAATGGATAGGAGCCAAAGAGTTGCCGTCAGAAACCGTGACAGTCAAATCCACATTCCTCGACACAAACGGTTGCTCCTTTTCACGGCAGGACACCGCCATGAGAATGGCCGCAAGACAGGAAAGGAACGCTGAAGAATATGTACGGAGCCTGGCCAATTCTTTTTTTATTTAAAATGAGCCACTTGAACATCACCGTTGTACGTGGCGCCAACCGTGTATTGTATGGCTGTGGGCGAGAAGCGTTCCTCGAAGAAGCGGTGCATATGGCCGGCAAGGATGGCCTTGAGTTGTTTCTGTTCCTTGAGCCAGGCAATGAAGTCTTGGGTAGGCTTGTCAGCCCTCTGCTGGACCTTGCGATAGCGCCATTCCTCCCCGGCAGGGTAAGTCTTGCCCGGATCGTATTTTTCGGTTATCTCAAGGGGTACGCCCGTGAGATAGGCGCAGTTGCCGTTATTCACCTCCAACTCTTCCTTGCAGAACTCGGGTGTGTAAATAGGCACATGGATTAGCAACACAACAGGAAGTCCTTTCTCCATCTCCTTCTTCATCTTCTCAAGCTGGTCTGCAGTGAAGTTGTAGTAAACATCGTCCACAGCCACGAAATTCACCCCATTGATCACCCTACTGGCGAAAGTAAGGTCGTTGGGGAAGGCTCCTTGAACCGCTTCCCGGCTGCTAGCCTTGTATTCCTCGTCCTCCTTGGCTTCTCCGACATATTTGGAATACTCGTGATTGCCGGCGCTGACAAACCAGTCGGCAAGCATCATATGCATAGCGGTGACATCCAGATTGGCTTCTGACACGAAATCAATCATATCTCCGGTGTGCATCATATACATTCCCCGTTCTTTGGCATAATGGATGGCCTCGTCCATGTAATGCTCGCCATAGCCCATATAATGGGAACGGCGGCCGGCAAGGAGCATCTTACGCTCGTCATCCCTATCATCTGCGAAGGTGATGTGAGTGTCGGAAAGGTGCATAACGTCGAAAGGCTTTGTGGCTCCGACCTCAACGGTAATCTCCTTAATATTAAGAGGTTTAAGCTTATCAATTTCACGGGTGATCCTTCCAGTGTAGTCAGGAACCGGAATCTCGGTGACTGCCGCATTTTTCGCTGCACCGCCTTTAGGCGCACACCCTGTCAAGGCAAGCCCCGCCGCAGCCGCCCCAGACACTTTGATAAAATCTCTTCTTTTCATAACTATCTGTAATATAATATATTCTTTGGTATCGGACGGAACTTGGACTCCCCTTCTTTCTTCCATGTCCAGGACAGTTCCTGAGCTCCAGTGTCGTCGAAATAATGGAGTTTGAAAGAGTGCAGACCCTTCTGGAGAGGGATCTTGCCCGTGACGGTGACCGGCTCGTGGGAACCGTCATTCATCACGACCCTCACCCCATCCACAAACAACTCGCTCCCATCATCGCTGGTCACCGCGAAACACCAATCTCCATCCGAAGGAACATCTATGTAGCCCATAAAGTTATACGCGAAATGATCCTCATCAGGAGCGTCCTTGATGGACGGTTCGTTCATGATGCCCCATCCTTCCTCTGGATCCTCCTCAATCTGCGACACGGCTTTGAAATTGGCCGCATGGTAAGTGTAAAGGACACCGGGCTTCAAGCCGGACTTGTCCGTTATGGGATAGTAGTATTTCTTATGGGCGGTGATGAAGTTGACTGGAGACGGCCCTAAACCTTCCTTAAAAGCTCGAGCCTTAATGACACATGACTTGTCGAGTTTGAAAGGCTTGATATAGACAGGACTTTCAACCGAAGGGACGCTTCCATCAAGAGTATAATGAATCTCCGCTCCTTCGTTCCTGCAGCTCATCGCCACCTCAGTTTCCCCTTCAAAAAGGAGCAAATCACCGGTGATGGCTGGCTTGGAGACAATTGGCCCAGTGGTCATCGAATATGGTGCGGGAAGAGCGTCCCGAGAATGATCAGGCTTAGAGGAAAGCTTGAATTCCAGCACCCCTCCATCCATAATCTGACCATATGTAAGATAATGCTGTTCAACAGGTTTCCCGTTTAGTGTGACATCGGAGACATAGGCATATTCAGGATGATCAGCCTTGATGGTCAAGGTCTTGCCATTACCCAGCCGGATCTCCGATTTCTTAAACAAAGGAGCGGTCAAGATGTACTGTCCGGTTCCGGGACATGCCGGATAGATGCCAAGGGAAGCCAGCACATACCAAGCGCTCATCTGTCCGCAATCCTCATTGCCGCAAACCCCATCCGGAGCTGAAGAGTAGGTGTTCTCAAGCAACCAACGTACGACCTCCTGACTTTTAGAAGGCTCTCCAAGCCAGTAATATAGCCATGGAAGGGCATGCCCGGGCTCATTGCCCTGGGCATATTGTCCCCTGATTCCTCCGATGTCACCATCGACGGACGCCTGCCCCTGCGGCCTGTAATTGAACAGGGAGTCCACAGCGGCGAGCATCGCCTCACGGCCCCCCAACAGGTATTCCATCCCAGCAAGATCATGCGGGACAAAGAACCTGTACTGCCAAGGCGTGGCCTCGGTGAAGTCCCTCGACCTTGCCAAGGGATCCAACGGCCTGACCCATCCTCCATCAAGCCTCTTGCCCCGCATAAAACCAGACTGAGGGTCAAATAGTTCCTGATAGCTCAAGGCACGGTGGTAATATTCATCCGCCAAGTCCTTGTGTCCCAGGGCCTCAGCCATTCTGGCTATGCACCAGTCATCGTAGGCGTACTCGAGAGTCCTTGATCCAGTCTCACCTTTCAGGTCGGCAGGGACAAAGCCATGGATGGCATACAACTGAGCGGTGTTGACTTCATTGTGGTTGGAGGATGTGACCATAGCCTGGAGCGCTCTCTCCCCATCAAAGCCGGGGGTGACTGTAGCGTCATGGCTGACCTGATCGGCCATCATTCCGAGCCAGGCGTCGGCTATTACCGACACGCTGTGATAACCGATCATGCAACTTGTCTCGAAACTGGAAAGAGGCCACACGGGGAGCTCCCCTGTACAGTCGTACATATCCAGCATGCTCGTTATAATGTCGCTGACCAATTTAGGGTCAAGGATTGTCTGAAGCGGGTGCCAGCTGCGGAAAGTGTCCCAAAGTGAGAGGGTTGAATAGTAATAGCGCCCAGGCTCAACTTTAGTGTTCTCAGCCTTGAAATTCCGGTAGCTGCCGTCAACGTCGTCAATTCTGTTGGGAGTCGCGAATGTGTGGTAGAAGAATGTGTAAAACACATCAACAGGGCCGCCTTCAACTCTGATCTGTCCCAGGGCATTGTCCCACACGGAAGTAGCCTTGGCAAGCACGTCATCGAAAGAAGCTCCTCCTGTCTCGGCGATACGGTTGGCCTTCGCGTTTTCCAGGCTTACTCCAGAGAGTCCGGCCATAACCGTGATCTCCTTTGTGCCTTCCGGGAACGAAAGCATAAGTTTCCCATCCTCAATGGTTTCCACTTTTTCAAACGGCACGGAGAATTCGGCTGAGAAATAGCTGTCACGCCCATGAGCCCACGCTCTGGTCTGACGCTCCCCACTGATCTCATTAGGGCCCTCAACTTTCAGAACCGCCTTCAAGGCTGAGCTCCACCAGCCGATGCAATACTTCGCGTCGACTTGTATCCGTGGGATTCCAGCACCATTGAACGTGTACCTATGCGCTCCAGTGTGGACATCAGCAGTCATCTCAGCCGTGATACCAGCCGGGAAATCCACCTTATAGTAACCAGGACACGCCGTCTCATTCTCGTGCGTAAAGGCCAAAGGTTCAGCCTTCCCGGAAAGTGTCGGGGTGAAAAGGAAATCCCCGAAATCAGGGCAACCTGTCCCGGAGAGGCGGTTGTGACTGAATCCGACAATGACAGTGTCCTTGTAATGATACCCGGAAGTACGGTCCGGACTAGTGTCAGGACCCAGCTGAACCGCCCCGAAGGGTACGGTCGCCGCGGGATAAGTGTTTCCGGCGAGGTCGCTTCCGTTTAACACATTCACCAACTCGGCGGGTTTCTTACCCCCTGAGCAGGAGCCAAGGATTGAAGCGATTATGACGCTGGCGGTGAATAAAGAAGCGGTTCTCATTTCGGTCGCTTGTTATTGATCAAGTTCCAATCCTTCATGCACGGCGTAGCCCACATATTCCATTTCCCCGTTCCGGCCATTGTACCAGAGTTGCCAGCGACCGTTCTCCTCATCGCGGAAAACGCTGGGCTTATAGCAAGCCGAAGCGTCGAAATAGCCCCCTGTCGGCTCAACTAAGGGATTGGATTCCAATCGTTTCCATTGACGGATACCATCCGGGGAAATCGCCGCTCCGATACGGGCGGTATTGATGTCGGAATAACCGATATAGAACATGATGAAGCGCCCGTCGGGCATAGGATGCACTTCGCATCCGCCGATCCGATCCTGTTCCCAGCCCTCGCCCTTGACGAATATGGGATTGAGCGGCGAACGCTCCCAGCTCACCCCGTCTTTTGACTCAGCGTAAGCTATCATATTCGGCTCATAAGTCTCACCACAGGCGTACCACATCCGAAAAACTCCCCTATCCTCATCATAAAGGACATAGGGGTTCATCACGGAATAGCCCTCGTAGTTGTATTCAGGCACCATGACTGGATCCGTAGTCACACGCTCGAAATGCTCACCATCATTCGAGATGGCGTAACCTATCTTGCTGTAACCCCTCGCCTGACCGGTGTACCACATGTGATAGACTCCATCGAGGAAAAGGGTGCAAGACCGGTTGATGTTATCCTCCCAACCGCTTGACTCATCATACTCAAGAACTATCTTCGGATCTGTCCAAGTGATTCCATCCCCGCTTCTGGAGATAGCTATCGCCTTTTTGGGGCGCCAGGAGAAGTACATGTTGTATTTGGCGGGACCATCAGGGATGACATTGACGTCGAAGCAGGTGCCCAACTCAGGACTGCCGAGCACCGGTCCCTCGCCTCGCTTCTGCCACCCGTTTTCGTGGCTGGCCGCCG
>OMQO01000094.1 GCA_900313275.1 uncultured Bacteroidales bacterium | reverse complement strand
TGACTGACTTTGATGCGCCTTTAAAGAATAATAACTATATTTATAGTATAAGCGGCACTACAATGAAAAAGTACTTCATCTCCCTTGTGAGCCTCGTCGCTATATGCGCCTGTGGCCCAGCCAATCAAACGCGCGTTGCTTCCCGGATGGACGAAGAAGTCAACGTCGGATATGGAACCATGTCACGCCAGGGAGTTGGCTATGCCATCGATAAGGTCCAGGTCGACAACACAGTCATTTCGTCCTACACCAACATCGCGGAGTATTTGAGAGGCCGCGTTGCCGGACTGGAAGTCAATCCAAACGGTACGATCCAGATCCGGGGCAAGAATTCCCTCAATTCTCCCACTGAGGCCCTAGTCCTCGTGGACAACATTCCCTGCGCGGACATCAACACCATCAACCCGATGGACATTCAATCCGTAGAAGTCCTCAAGGACGGGAGTGCCTCCATCTATGGGGTGCAGGGCGCCAATGGAGTCGTATTGATAACGACCAAGGGGAGCTTCGAGAAGAAAAAGGCGGAAAAAGAAGCCCAAAAGGCCAAGAGGGAAGCAAAGAAAGCCGCCCGGAAACAAAACCAATAGATGTAATATATAGACTAAACTAATACGTGTATAATAATGTGTTCAATGTTTAAATACGCTCCGATGTTCCAGTTGGGACCGGACACCACAGAGTACTACAAGATTCCAGGGTCTGAGAAACTGGTGAAAACCACTGAGTTGGCTGACGGGAAGTCGATTCTCGAGGTTTCTCCCGAGGCGCTCACGCTGGTGGCGCAGCAGAGTTTCCACGATTGCCAGTTCATGCTCAGAAGAGCGCATAACGAACAGGTCGCGGCTATCCTTGCCGATCCCGAGGCCTCCGAGAATGACAAATACGTCGCCCTTCAGTTCCTTCGCAATGCGGAGACATCAGTAAAGGGCGTTCTTCCGTTCTGCCAGGACACCGGTACAGCCATCATCCATGGCGAAAAGGGCCAGGGAGTGTGGACGGATTTCGAGGACGAGGAGGCTTTGAGCCTTGGTGTGTTCAATACTTACACCCAGGAGAATCTCCGTTACAGCCAGAACGCTCCTCTGAACATGTACGATGAGGTCAACACCAAGTGTAATCTTCCTGCCCAGATTGACATTGAGGCGGTCAGAGGGTCCGAGTACCGTTTCATCATGGTCGCCAAAGGTGGCGGCTCGGCCAACAAGACGTATTTCTATCCGATGACAAAGGCCACCATTCAGAACGAGGGGACTCTGCTACCTTTCCTCGTCGAGAAGATGCGTTCCCTTGGTACCGCCGCCTGCCCTCCGTACCATATCGCTTTCGTGATCGGCGGCACATCGGCTGAGAAGAACCTGCTGACAGTCAAGCTCGCAAGTATCAAGTATTACGATTCTCTCCCCACGACAGGAGACGAGACCGGCCGCGCGTTCCGAGACATTGACCTGGAGCAAAAGCTCCTTGTTGAGGCTCAGAAAATCGGCCTCGGGGCTCAGTTCGGAGGCAAGTATCTCGCGCACGATATCCGTGTCATCCGCCTTCCTCGTCATGGAGCCAGCTGCCCGATCGGCATGGGAGTCAGTTGCTCAGCCGACCGCAATATCAAGAGTAAGATTAATTCTGACGGCGTTTGGATTGAGAAGATGGATTCTAATCCTTCGGAACTTATCCCCGAAGAGTACCGTCGTCCCGGAGAAGGACCCAAGGGTATTGTTATAGACCTTGACAAGGGCATCGATTCCGTACGTGCCGAGCTCACAAAGTATCCTGTCGGCACCAGGGTCAACCTTAACGGTACCATCATAGTGGCCCGCGACATCGCTCACGCCAAGTTGAAGGCCCGTCTGGATGCTGGAGAGGAGATGCCGGCTTATTTCAAGGATCATCCCATCCTCTACGCCGGCCCGGCCAAGACTCCCGAAGGCTATCCTTGCGGCAGCATGGGTCCCACTACGGCCAACCGTATGGATCCTTATGTGGATGAGTTCCAGGACCATGGCGCGTCCCTTGTCATGATAGCGAAGGGTAATCGTTCTAAAGTCGTGACCGACGCCTGTCTCAAGCACGGTGGATTCTACCTCGGCACTATTGGTGGCGTGGCCGCTGTCCTGTCTCAGAGCAGCATCCGGAGCATCGAGTGCGTGGAGTACCCTGAGCTTGGCATGGAGGCCATTTGGAAGATCCGTGTCGAGGACTTTCCGGCATTCATCCTCGTCGATGACAAGGGTAACGACTTCTTCAAGAAACTCGGGCTGTAGCGGTTATTTCCCGGTCTGGAAGTTCATGACACTCAGCACCTTCATGGATTCATCGGAGGCGGTGAGGTAGGTGATTGAATATTCCTTCCCGCCTTTGGGCACGTCAAGCACGACGTGGCCTCCCTCGAATGAATCCTTGTGGATGATGTCCAGCCATCCCTTGCCGGCATCTTCCTCCCTCCTTTCTTTCGGGAATATTCCGGGGCAGACTATCCTATCTCCAGGGTAGATTGTCTTGTCGGCGATTCTCTCCATCACCGGCGCCACATTGTGGAGCTGGTCCCAGACGCAACTGACATAAACTCTGGCCTGAAGGGCCTGGAGAAGTTTCGCAGGCATAGAATAATGGCCGTGATGGTTGATCTTAGCCACATCGACCTTGCCGCAGACATCAGCGATGGCATCCTCTATCTCGAAAGTGGTCCCGTCGGGCAGTTCCCAGCTGTCCGAGAAGTCCCCCGCGGTGTAGAACTTGAATGCGCCGTAAGAAATAATCATTCCGAGGCTCATCCCGTTCTCGCTGAGATACAGCGGGTTATCTTTCTTGCGATCAGCATAGAGGTCTATTATCTTTCCTTCAGGTGTGGCGATCCGCCCATTCCCGCAAATGTTCCTGACCGAGAATCCCGAGTACTTGTCGGGATTATATAGCATCTTGACTTGGTCAGTCGCTTCGACTTGGAATTTCTCTATTTCGAGTCCCCGGTTTCGAGACATGTACCCATAAAACATCTTCATCTGGGTCACGTTGTCGGCGGATTTCTCGATAAGAGGTATAGGGTCGTCATATTCCGGCCAGCAGCGGTCGAAAGCCTTCCCGAAGGTTAGCCATTCGGCTGCATGGGAAAAACCGCTCAAGGTATATTCCACCCCGTCACGCATGACTTTCCCGGCATGGAACCTGGAGCAGCCTCCGTGGTCGTTGTGATAGTGCGAGAGCATCATGTAATCCACTTTGTCGCAGTTGGGATTAACTCTTTGCACGTATCTGGCTATCCATTCTCCGGAATGCTTGTCTGGTGACGGGAGCACCGGGACGGCCAGTTTGCCTCGTCCGATAGCGTTATGATCTCCGCAGTCAAGCAGCATTGTCGTACCGTCCGGGAATATCATGAACATGGATTCCCCGACTCCGGTGTAGATGAAATGCACCTGGAAATGCCCCTTCTTCCAGCCTTTCCAAGCCTTGCCGACTTCAGGGGCCTTGGTGCCTGACGCGAAGGCCTTCTCCCAATCCAGCATCAGCGCCGCCGTCGCCAGCGCCGACGATTTAATAAAGGTTCTCCTGTCCATCCCTGTATTTCTTCTGAAGAGCCTATCTATCTTTTGAGAACGAGTACGGCCGGTCTTCAGGAGCGGTGCCGCGGGTGGTTACAGGCTCGGAGGTCATTGAATAGTTAATCTTTGCGCCGCTTGTCAAGTCACTGTGCTTGAAGTAGTTCCGAGTCCAGTTCTTGCCATTGAGCTTGATTCCTCCAATGTAGAAGTTATCCTTTGAGTTCTCAGGAGCGTTCAAGACAATCTGTTTGCCGTCCGGAAGGGTCACCGTCGCTTTCTTGAACAGGGGAGTGCCGATCGCATACTCATCACTGGCGGGACAGACAGGGTAGAATCCAAGGGCGGAGAACACATACCAGGCAGAGGTCTGTCCGTTGTCCTCGTCGCCGCAATATCCGTCGAAGTTGGCGTTATAAAGCTTGCCCATCGCCTCGCGGATGTGCTGCTGGGCCTTCCAAGGCTGTCCGCCCCAGTCATACATGTAGAGCATGTGCTGGATAGGCTGGTTGCCATGGGCGTAGTTGCCCATATTCATCACCTGCATCTCACGGATTTCATGGATCGGGAAGCCATAGTAGCTGTCATCGAAGATCGGAGGGATTGTGAATATGCTATCCAGCATGGCGACATATTCATCATCCCCGCCCATCAGGTCGATGAGACCTTGCGGATCGTGGAAGACGCTCCAGGAGTAATGGAGGCTGTTGCCCTCGGTGAAATTGCCACCCCATTTGAGCGGGCTGAACGGACGTTCGAAGGTTCCGTCAAGCTTCTTCCCGACCATCAGCTTGTACTCCGGGTCATAGAGATTCTTGTAGTTCATCGCCGCCTTGGCGTAAGGGGCGAGCTCCTCCTCGCTCTTTCCGAGCGCCTTGCCGAAGGCGTAAATGCACCAATCGTCGTAGGCATATTCCAAGGTTCTCGCGGCATTCTCCTTGATTTCCACATCACAAGGCACATAGCCCAGGCTGTCATAATACTCCCAACCGAGCCTTCCGGTCGAGGAAATCGTTGGATGGACGGCGTGCGCTCCGTGGGTCACGGCCTTCCAGAGCTCCTCCGCGTCGTAATCACGGAGCCCTTTAATGTAAGCTCCAGCCACAACTGAGGCGGAGTTGTTGCCAACCATGCAGCCCCTGTGCCCAGGACTTGCCCACTCAGGAAGGAAACCGCTCTCTTTCCAGGTGTTGACCAGGCCCTCCTGCATCTTCACTTCCTGGTCGGGATAGACCAGGTCGAGCAGGGGGAAGAGGCTTCTGAACGTGTCCCAGAAGCCGGTGTCTCCGAAAAGATAACCATCGTGGATTTTCCCATCGAAGGGGCTGTAGTGGATCCGTTTTCCGTGGATATCCACCTCGGACAGGTCTCTCGGGAAAAGGACTGAGCGGTACAGGCATGAATAGAAGGTCCTGACATTGTCGATGTCCGGATCCTCGACCTTGATCCTTCCCAGAACCTCGTTCCAGCGGGCCCTGCCGGCAGCGACCACGTCGTCAAAAGATTTGCCCTTCAATTCCCCGAGGTTCGTTTCGGCCTGCTTCTGGCTTATGAAGGATGAAGCTACGGCGAGACCTACCTGCTGGCCCTTCGTGGTCTTGAACCCTACCATCGCTATGGAACCGTCAATCGTCACCGTCTCGAAAGGGGTGGTGGAGAGCACCACGAACCAGTTCTTGAAATCCTCGGTCACACCGCCGTGGTTATAAACGGAATATCCACTAATCGTATTCGTCTCCTTGTCCACCTCGACGACACCGTCCTTGAACGCGTCCACGACGAGATATGACATGTCCTTCTCGGGATATGTCAACCTGAACAGGGCAGCCCTCTCGGTCGGGGTCAACTCCGCCGTCACATCGTGTTCGGCGAGATAGACACTATAATAATATGGTTTCACAGTCTCCGCCTTATGGGAGAACCAGCTCTGGCGGCCCTCCTCATCGTAAACCGGTCCAGTCGTGACCGGCATTATTGAGAATGAACCATAGTCGTTGATCCAGGGACTCGGCTGATGAGTTTGTTTCAGTCCCCTGATCTTTGTCGCTGAATATGTGTAAGTCCATCCGTCCCTGTTCCTTCCGGTTTGCGGAGTCCAGAAGTGGGTGCCCCATGGGAGGGCTATAGCGGGATAGGTGTTGCCCGTGGAGAGCTCGTAGGATGAGGCGGTTCCGGTCAAGGGATTGACATAATCGACCGGATCGGACATGGTCACCTCACCTTTGTTCTCACATGACGAGAAGAAGGCGAGCAGCGCGGCGCAAAGCACCAGCGGGTAAAGTATCTTTTTCATTGGTTTTTGAGTTATTTTTTCCATCTGAATATAGCGCAGTCACCTTCTTCAAGATGATACTCGCCGTCTTTGACTGAGGCAGCCTTGCCATTCCTGCCGATCTGTTTGACAGGAACAGTGAAACCGATCTCATAATCAACCGCTTCTTTGAGGCTGCGGTTGACAATCATCAGGTACTGCCAATCGCCATTCTCAAGCAAGGACACGACAGTCCCTTTTCCTTTGGTGTCGAGGGTTTTAACCTGGGAAGGGAGTTCCTCAAGGGGGGAGACACCTGGAGGGAGAGTCTCACCGGTGTGCTTGACACTCAGCACTTTAGCGCCGAGGAATACTTCCGCTCTCGCTTGGATCTCCTTGTTCATTTCCTTCACGAGTCCGTACACCGGGGTCTTCTGGCCATCCTCGCTGACCGGCGCATTGTTGAAATCCCATATTCCTGGAGTCGGACACCAGTAGGTGAAGTATTGAAGCCCTTGGGCACCATAGGCCAGGTCAGTGTAGAGTTGAAGTCGCATCGAGTTCATGGTGGCGACAGGGTAGGGGAAATGGGCCGTGGAAAGAGTGAAAGCCCAGAAGGGAACTCCCGCTGCCTCAGCCTCTTTGGAAACCACTTCCAAGTTGCTCCACCAGCTTTCCCGAACTCCTTCCACAGTCACTGGGTAATAGTCGAAAGAAAGCATCGGCAGGCCGACTTCTTCGACAAAGCGGTGGACATATTCAGGATAGGTGCAACCGAGGATGTTGTCCGGGGCGTAATTGGGGAATAGGTTCAGGTAGATCGGATGAGTGTCGTCCACCGACCGTATCCGTTTCGCCCAAGTCGCCAGATTGGGGAAGTCCGCCGCCGCGGGTTCATCCCTGAGGAAATAACCGAACAGTGCGGGATGATCCTTGACTTTCTTTACGATCTCTTCCGGGTCTGAGCCGAGCTGGGTGCATGTGAACATGATTTTCACTCCTGTCTTCTGACCGAGGTCAAGAGCTTTCATGGCGTCTTTGAGATCTGTCAGATGGGAGAAATTAATGGTAAAACCAGCGTCCGCAAGGTCGCGGTAAGTTTCCTCTGAGGCGTATTCCGCCGGAATGCTGTACCAAGCCAGGATCGGGATTTTATTGCTGCTTCCCTTCGATCCGGAACAAGCCGTCATCAATGCCCAAATAGCGGCAATCGCCACGCTTAATTTAAGGAATCTCATGATTATCTGTGTGTTATAATTACTTTATCCTGAATATCACTTCGTCCCCGGGAGCCAGCCTGAACTGCCGGGGATTCTTTCCTATCTTGACATACTTCCCGTCCCTGTCCACCTGGGATGCGTTCGCACTGAATGAGACTGTCAATGTCACACTCTCTTCAATGCTGGTACTGACAAACATGACGAACCGCTTGTCTCCTTTTGAGATTTGGCTGACAAGGAGTCTGCCCCCACCGGTGTCAAGGGAAGCTATCCCTTTGGGAAGGCTCTCAAGGGGAGTGAAACCGACTTCATCAACCTTCGAGCCCACAAAGACTCCAGCCCTTGATTGCAGCTCGTGGTTCAGGGCTTTTACTTTCTCGTACATCACCGTGCGCTTACCATCGTTGGTGATAGGTCCGTCATGGTAGTGGAAGTCGCTCCCGGGGCCTGGAGTCCAGTAAGTGAAATATTGCAGTCCAGCCGCTCCGTATGCCAGGTTAGTGTACATCTCAAGTCTCAGATCCTGGAGGCGAGGCATGGGATAATGCCAGTGCGGGACACACATGGCGAAGGCCCAGAAGGGTAGGTCATGCTTGTTCGCCTCGTCCCTGATAATCTCCAGATTCTCATACCATTCCTCATGGAGCCCGTCATTCTTGACAGGATAATGGTCAAAAGACAGGAGAGGGAGGGAGACTTCAGAAATAAAGCGCTGAACATAGTCCCTATAGTCCTTGGCTCCGATAGTAGGGCAGTCGATGGCGTTAGGGAACAGGTTAAGGTACAGGGGATGGTCAGGATCACCTTTCTCTATTTTCCGGGCCCAGCTTGCCAAATCCGGAAAGTCTCCGCACCAGGGTTCGTCTCTCAGGAAATAACCCCACAGGGCAGGATGGTCTTTGACCAGGGCGGCCGTGCTGTCGGATTTTGATCGCAGTTCATTGCAATTAAATAGGATTTTCACACCAGTCTGTTCTCCGAGCTCAAGGGCTTTCATAGCATCGGACAGATGACCCATGAAAGAGAAATTGACATTGAATCCTGCTTCCGCAAGTTCTTGGAAACGACTGAGCGTGAATTCGTTGGATGGCATGCTATGCCATGCGAGAATAGGCAGGACCTCGCCTTCGGCGGTCACACTCTCGGCTGAGGTCTCGTATTCCACGGCTATCCATCCCTGGCTTTTCCAGATGAACCTGGGATCGGCACCGATATTCCCTGGTCTCAGCCGGAGGGTGTAACTGTCTTCCTTGGATATGCTGCAGTTCATTAAAGCGACAGAGCGTAGCCTTCCCCGGGTGTCGGCTCTAGGGATGAGGGCGACTTGCGCCATACTCTCGAGAGTGGCGGGCAGTGTCTCAAACGAGGCCCAATCAAAAGCTCTCGTCAGGGCGAGCCTGAAAGCGCCGTTGTAGTCCGCCGAGCCGATCAGTTGAGGTGAGAAAGAGTGTACTTTGACTATTCTTCTGCCATTCTTGGAGCAGAAGACCATCCTCGACATAGCGTCGCTGTAGCGTGTTCCAGAGTTCATGGCTGGATCGTCATACCCCATCGCGTCTCCAAGCGGAGCCGGGCACACTTCGTAGCCTTCCAGAAGCCCTTTGGCCTCCAGCCTTTTCCATGCCTCGGCATCCATGACGACCCCATGCCCGGCAAGGATGTCCCGAAGCTCCTCATCGGTCATTCCTCTGACTCCATTCCCATCCAGCATAATTACCTTACTGATAGGATCTTCCGGAGCGAACGGCATGCCGAGAGCCGCGAGCTCATAGACATCCCCGCTCAACGAGTTGTCCACATTCCAAGCCCACTGGTCCTCACCCTGTTCCACATTCCTGGTAACTTGGTTCGGACTCAAATACGGGTTGATTCCGGAGGGCATGGCACCTCGGTTGAAGTCGGCGTATTCCTTGGCGAAAGGTTTGACCTCAGAGAGGGCCTTGAAATAATGGCTTGAGTACCAAGACATTGGCTCTTGGTTGCCACAGATGATCGCATAGCTCATCTGGGTCGCTCCCATCGCAAGGTAGTAGAGGGTCTCTAAGCAGATGCTCTGAGGAGACTTGCCGGTGGCTTTATGTAGATAACCCTCGATCTCGGGAGCGATCTCAGTTATTCCAGGCTCCAGACGCCTTATCTGACGGGAGAGTTCAAGGCCTTTCTCAAGCATTTCCCTCGGGGAGTGGTCATTGTAGTAACCGTGACCGGGCCGTGAAACAGGTGTAAGGCCGGTCTCTTCTTTCATGGCCTTGAACATAGGGTTCCAGTCCCAGCCTTCCATGAGATTCCTGTGGAAACTGGTGTGCTGCAGTCCAATACGGGTTTCCGGTGAAGCTTTGTGAACCCCTCTTGAAATCGCTCTGACAACTCCCGCCAGGCTTTCCTGTCCGAATGCTATCCATTTTCTCCTGACATCCCCTCCATCCTGGTTGGCCAGCAGGGCCCGCACAAGAGATTCCCTGTTGAAGGAATAACCATATTCCTTGTTGAACAAGTCTATACATGTGTCGCAGTAGCATCCCATCGGGGCGGGAGAGTGGCTGACGAGCCGAAGGTCGTCGTCAAGGTAGATGCTTCTGGGCTTAACCTTCTCGACATAAGGAACAAAGGCTTTCTCCATAGCCTCGAGATAGGCTGGCTGACGAGGGCAGTTGACACTATGAGTCTTCTCTCCATTTGGCCCGACCATGGTGCCCCAGTGGATTGTGGTATCGGGATAAGAACCGTCAGAATGGCCGAGGGCGACCACCTGGAGTGAAGGTATTATCCCAATAGCCCTTAACTTTTCCGCCATGTCCTCCATCCTGGCCGCAGAGGCGGCATGTATGGCTTCCGGTCCGGTAGCCGGCCCCTCACCGCAGAACCAGACTTCATCGCAGAAATCGTATTCTTTGAATGCCTGGATTAATTGGGATGACAGCTCGGGATCGTTGTGGTGGGCTGGCCAAAGGCGGATCATCATCCGGAAATCCGATTCTTCCCGGCAGGTGGGCGCACCGCCGCCGCAGGAGATGACTGAAGCGACCAGGGCTGCCATAGTCATCAGTCTCAAAGATACTTTGATAGAGGACTTCATGAGAAACATCGTTTATGTTAACTGATCCAGGGAATATTCACTCCTTCGTTTAATCTGGTGACTCCAAGGTCGTTACAGTCTTTGTAGAAGCGGTCTTCCTCTGCTTTGAAATTTTCCTCGGAGGCCCATTCGCCTCGCTTGGACATCATTTTGTAGAACCGCCAGCTCAGATTGGCGGCCCTGACATGGTCCTTGTCCTTACCTTCGGCCGCATTGATGGCCTCTTTCCAAAGGTTGTCCAGTCTTTTAAGGTCCTCATCGCTGATGAGGTCGGCGAATATGTCGGCGCAGTTCTGCACTAGGATGAAATGCCTCCCGGAGTCGGCGATAATCTTGTGCATGTAGTCGAAATATTCCCTGACTTTCTTAGCGCCCGCACCATAGTATGCGCCCATGAAACCATCGATCAGCTCATCCGTATCGAGACTCGGATCCCATAGAAGCCGGGAAAGGACATACGCCCTGAGCTCGCCGAACTCTCCGCTCACACCGCCTTGGTACATTCCCTGCTCGAAGACCCCTTTCACTCCGTTCTCCTTGAAGAAGTTGATGTTGTCCTTGAGAATGTTGAAGTTAGGAAATGGGCATAAATACTGGGCGAAATTGGTGGTGTAGTCCCAGATGTAGATCCTGTCGCAGATCTCGCCCCACCGCTCAATGAAACTCTTGGTGTTGGCATTGTTGGGGCATTCTCTGATAGTGTGGCCGTTGCAGCCTCCGGTGCAGAAACGGACAATCACGTTGTCCCTCGGCTTGACATGCTTGGGAGGGGTGACTGAATACTGGTAGGCTAGCAAGTCCACAGCGACATCGGGCCTCGTTACCTTGATTGAATCAGCGATCCTGTTGACAAAGCGCAGAAGCGGTCCCATAGGGGAACCTTCCTCGTCTATGATAGCCTTGCAAGTTTCACAGGTACAATAACTTCCAATCACAAAACTGTCATTTTGGGAGACCGACACGATCTTGGCGTCGGGTTTCTCCGCAAGCCATTGCCTGACCTTTCCGAGAGCGATATTGAACACGTCCTCGTTTGTCATGCAAAGCTGGCTGTAAAGGTGCTTGGCAGTCCGGGTGCCCTCTATCTCAGAGAAATACTCCGGATGTGACTCGAAATACTCCGAAGGTGGGACAAGCGCTTCGAATGTGTGGACAAAATGAGGCCCGGCGTAGAACACACCGCCTCCCCATTTGGGAGGCAGTTGTCCCGCGAGATTGCCGTTGCGGTGGAGCTTAGTGCTGATCTCCTTGTCCCAAACGGCAGACCAGTAAGTGTCCCTGTACTCGAAAACAGGCTTGACAATCTTGTCAATACGGGGTATTGTGAGGTCTTTTGAATGTGGAACCGTCTCAGTGTCAGAGGCATAGAACTCGCATCCAAGAAGACGGAGAAACTCGAAAGCCCCATAAAGAGTTCCTCTTCCGAAATCCTCCCCATTCCCGGTCACATGAATATTCTTCCCTTCAAACAGAATGGCGTATCCCTCACCTCCAAGGGTGTCCCTGACTGCCTTGACCCTTGGAGTGTCCCTGTGGGTTGTTCCAAGAATAATCTCCCTGGACTTTGAGGGGCTGTCATCGGTAATCACCGCAGGACTATTGCCACAGATCAATCCAAAGTACTTGGAAAGCTGCTCCGCTGCTGTTTTGTCCGCTGGCTTGGCGTCTTTCGACAAAACTATCGTGAACTCCGGAGTGCCTTTCCTGATAATCCGGACCTCTTTCGGGGTGGCCTGACAAAGGATCAGCCCAAGTAACCCGCTGATAATGAGGACTATCCTTTTCATCCTTTTAAGACTTTATCTTACTTTAACATAGCTGCCCTGAAAGCTTCGATCTTCTCTTTGGATATCCCCACGTAGCTTGTGAGGTAGTCCTCGAACTTGTCTCGGAGGGTGTCCCCGTCACGACCGAGAATGTAGGTCACCATGTTCTTATAGGCGTTGGGATCGTTGCGGCGGCGACGGCCATAAGTTGAGAATGAGGTCAGCTCATATTCTTTAGAGAGGGATAACTCTGAAAGCCCGAGAACTCCCTCGAGAAGGAAGCAGGTCGTACCCGTGCGGTCAGCTCCAGCGGCGCAGTGGATGTAGCAAGGCTGCCCGGCGATCACATGATCCATCACGAAGTTCAACATGTTGTTCCACTGTGTCTTGTCCGCATTCCCGGGGTCATAGAGATTGACCGGCATGTGAGCATATTCCACACCATCTCCAAGGGGTGTGTAATACAGATCGTCTGAAGGGTCATCGGGCGTCCCGCCATCCAACTCGCTGTCCCAACGCAGGTCGACATCGGCCTTGATGCCGAGTTTTTCCTTCATGAGGACAAGATCATCCTCGCTTGGAGGATCCTGGCGATTCATCTGGCCTCCTCTGAATATCAGACCGTATTTGATTGTCTTGCCATCGGCTGTCTCCCATCCTCCTATGTCGCGGACATTGTGCAACGCGTCGGTGCGGATCATCCTGAGAGCTCCTTCGGCCTTCAAGGTGCCTCTGGCGAGGACCTTGGCCATGCCGCCATTGTCCCCGGTCACTTTGAACCAATATTCCTTCCCGGGAACCAGGTTGAAAACGGGTGCGGACTGATCCTTGGGGTCCAGATCTTTGCTGAGGAATACCTCGCTCATTTTCTTGTCCTCAGATACCGTGAGTTTGATC